>NZ_CATZLL010000007.1:0-271102 GCF_958415495.1 Ralstonia flaminis
ATGCGCCATGTTCAGCATGGCGCATCGCCGCGTTTGCTTTCTCTCCTCATTTTTCTTTGCGCGCATGACGTCCCACGCGATTCTCTCTGGCCTGTTCAACCTGTTGCTCGGTATGGGCCTGGGCGTGGCGGGCGGGCTGCTGGGCATTGGCGGCGGGCTGATCGCCATTCCCGTACTCGGCTATCTGTACGGTATGGACCAGCATCTGGCGCAGGGCACCGCGCTGGTGATGATTGCGCCCAACGTGCTGGTCGGCTTTCTGCGGTATCACCAACGGCATCCGGTGCATTTGCGTTCCGTGGCGTTGATCTGCGTGTTCTCCATGGCGGCAACGTATATGGCAGCGCGCTTTGCAGCGGGGCTGGATGCGCACCATCTGCATACCGCGTTTGCCGTGTTCCTGATCGCACTGGCGGTGTACTTTGCTTCGCAGCTCAAAGACAAGTCGGACGCGGCCGAGGATGCTGAGCACGCTGCGCCACGCGCCATGCCGGCCGCGGCCATGCCGCTGATGGGCATCGCCAGCGGAGCGATGTCGGGCATCTTTACCGTGGGCGGCGGACTGGTGGTTGTGCCGGCGCTGGTGACCTTCTTCGGCATGCCGCAGACACGCGCACAAGGGATGGCGCTGGCACTGGTGGTGCCGGGCACGCTGATTGCGCTGGCGACGTATGCCCACGCGGGGCATGTGAGCTGGGGCACGGGCATTCCGCTGGCGGTGGGTGGCATTGTCAGCGTGTCGTGGGGTGTAACGCTCGCGCACAGGTTTTCGCCGTTGCGTTTGCGGTTGGCGTTCTGCACGGTACTGCTCGGTACCGCGTTGATGATGCTGTTGGTCAAGCCAGCCTGATCGGCCTGCAACGGGTTTTCAGAACGGAGGAGGGATCGTGGCAGAACAGGACAAGGAAGCCGGGCGCGCACGCCGCGCACAGGTGATGGGCGATGCGTTTGTGGAGCGCGCGATGAGCGGGCTCGATGCTTTCTCCGCGCCGCTGCAGGACTGGCTCAACGAGCACGCCTGGGGCAGCACATGGCAGCGTGAAGGCATCGACCTCAAGACCCGCAGCCTATGCACGTGCGCCATGCTCGCCGCGCTGGGCCGCGGCACCGAGCTCAAAGGCCACGTGCGTGGTGCCATCAACAACGGCGCAACGGCCGTGGAGATTCGCGAAGTGCTGCTGCACAGCGCTATCTATGCCGGAGCGCCTGCGGCCATTGAGGCATTCCGATGCGCGCGTGAGGTCCTCAGCGAACTGGGGGTGCGCATCGAAGACGGCCGCTAATGTTAAGGCGCTTAACACAACTTGCGTGGTGAGAATGGCCTCCCCATGCTCGCGATAGGCGCCGGGATCGCCTGGTTCTTCTTCATCCTTGGCCCGCTGCGTCAGGCACAGGCGGCTGCCACCACAGTGCGCTACTCGCTCAGGGTCATGGTGTTGCTGGCGGGTTGTCTGGTCTTTGGCCTGGGCTTGCTGATTGGCAGCGATAAGCTGGCCTGGCACGACGCGCAGCGCGCAAGCGCCTCACCCCGCTCGGCTGGGCGCTCGTCAGCGGGGTTCTACTGGTGGTTCAAGCAGCAGTTTTCGGCACTGGGGTACGACACCTGACAGGGAGGTTGATGTGGACATCGCCGACGACGACCTCACGCGGTTTGCCGCGCAAGGTGCGGCGCCTTTGCCGGCAGCAGCAGAGCAAGGCCACGTGGAGCATGACGGCGCAAGCGTTTGGTACGCGACGTTTGGTGCCGGCGCGCCAGTGATCCTGCTGCACGGTGGGCTCGGCCACGGCGGTAACTGGGGGCACCAAGTGCCGGCGTTGGTGGCTGCAGGCTATCGCGTGATTCTTATCGACAGCCGTGGGCACGGTCGCAGCACGCGCGATGCACGGCCCTACACGTACGAGTGCATGGCTGCGGACATGTGCGCCGTCATGGACGCATTGGGCGTGGAACGCGCCGCGTTCGTCGGCTGGAGCGATGGTGCCTGCATTGCACTCACGCTCGCCATGCAGGCGCCCGAGCGTGTGGCCGGTGTGTTCTTCTTCGGCTGCAATATGGACCCGAGCGGCGCCAAGCCTTTCCAGCCGACGCCGACGATTGACCGCTGCTTCAGCCGCCACCGGCAGGATTACGCTGCGCTGTCCGCCACACCTGCCGACTTCGACGCGTTCGTTGCCGCCGTCACCGAGATGATGCGGACACAGCCGAACGCCACGGCGGATGAACTGGCTGCGATTCGTGTGCCCGTGACCATTGCGCAGAGCGCGCACGACGAATTCATCAAGCCCGAGCACGCACAGTATCTGGCGCAGACGATTCCTGGGGCGCGGTTTGTAATGCTGCCGGGCGTGAGCCATTTCGCGCCGCTGCAACGCCCAGGGTTGTTCAATGAAGCGGTGCTAGCCTTTCTGGAGCCACTCTCCCAACAACAGACATAGGACCGTATGACGACTGCCCTGATCGTGATCGACGTGCAGACCGGGTTGTTCACGCCGCCGCCCGCACAGGCCGAGCATGTGCTGGCTGCCATCAATAAACTGATTGCCCGTGCGCGTGAAGAACATGTGCCGGTGATCTTCGTGCAGCACGAGACGGCCGACGATGAGCTGCCCTATGGCACGCCCGCATGGAGCCTTGTCGAGACCTTGTTGGCGCTCCCCACCGATCCTGTGGTGCGCAAGACGACACCGAACTCGTTTCTACGCACAGGGTTGGCGGCATTGCTTGCGGGCCTCGGTGTCGAGCACCTGATTGTCTGCAGATACGCCACCGAGTTCTGCGTGGACACCACCATTCGTCAGGCCGCCGCGCTGGGTTATGCCATTACCTTGGCGGCCGATGCGCATACGACGCATGACAAATCGCACGCCAGCGGTGAGTGGATCCGGCGGCATCACAACGCGACGCTGTCATCGCTTGACAGTTTTGGGGTACCGATTGCGGCGCGGCCAACCGAAGCCATTGTGTCAGCAGGGCTTGCACACGGCTGACAGCATTTGCGCAAAGAAATGGCCGCAGTGATTTATCCACAGAAACGGTGGGTAAGCCTGTGGATAACGGCGGGAGTGCCCGGCGCCATGCGGTTTGCAGTGCATTGCTGACCGCGTAGGCAGACAGGCGTGGCGCCGATGTTGTCTTAGCTGACCGTGTCCGATGTACCCGGCGTACCGTACGCAGCCTTGATGGCCTTGTGCCGCGCTTCCATTTCCTGGCGCAGCGCACGACGCTGCTGAGCCGCTTCAAAGCGTTCCTTCTCTTCTGCGTTGGCGGGCGTGAGCGGCGGCACGTCGGCGGGCTTGCCGTCATCGTCCACCGCCACCATGGTGAAGTAGCAGCTATTGGTATGGCGCACGACCTGGTTGCGGATGTTCTCCGTCACCACCTTGATACCAATCTCCATGGACGTGCGGCCGGTGTAGTTGACCGACGCCAGGAACGTCACCAGTTCGCCCACGTGGATCGGCTGGCGAAACACGACCTGATCGACCGACAGCGTGACGACGTAGCGCCCGGCGTAGCGGCTGGCGCACGCGTAAGCCACCTGGTCGAGCAGCTTGAGGATATGGCCGCCGTGCACGTTGCCGGAGAAATTGGCCATGTCGGGCGTCATCAGCACGGTCATGCTGAGCTGGTGGGATTGCGTATTCATGGGGCGTTGAAGCTGGAAGAAATGGGGGAATGCGGTGCGCAGAAATGGGTACGCAGAGGCGTGCCATTGTGCCGCGCCGGGGGCATTTTGTGCGCTGTCTTGTCCACCGCCGGGCAAAAATTGATGGCATCGCGCTACACTACCGGCTTTCTTGGCCGCCTTTCTGGTCGACATTCTTCTTCCATGCATCGCTTGCTGACCCGCCTGCTGCTCTGGCTGGTTGTCCTGGCGCTTCCTCTGCAGGGGATGGCCGCGACGACCATGATGGCGCGCGCCGGCACAATGGACGAGGCGACTGTTGCCATGGCAATGCCTGGCCACGACGGCGCGGTCATGGCGGATGCCTGCCATGAACACGAAGCCGCGATGGCCGCCGACGGTGACGCGAAAGCGCCCACGCAATCGCACTGCAAGACCTGCCCGATCTGCGCGACGTGTTCGCTCGGCTCGGTCATCCCGCTGGCCGCCAGTCTTGGCGTGCCGCTGCTCAAGCTGCCGGCCGTTGCGCCGCGCGAGCTGCCCACCGCCTTCCACAGCTTCATTCCCGAAGCGCTGCAACGCCCACCCTCGATTCGCGTTTGACGCCACGAGTCCGTCCATAGAACGGATCTGGCCTTTGGTTTCACGGCACCGTGCACGACTGCGCAGCCGTGCGTCATTACGCTTGATCGAGGTTTCTCATGTTTCTCACACGATGGTTCATGGCCGCTGCGCCGCTGCTGGCATGGACGGCGCCCGCGTCGCAATGGACATTGGCGCAGGGGGTGGCTTCTGCGCCGGCTGCGTCTGCACCTGACCCACTGAACGCGCAGGCAGCGGTACCCGCCGTGTCCGCACCCCGCACGTTCGATCACTACCACGCGTACCGCGACACCGGCCCCGCGCCGTGGCGCGAGACCAATGCGGCTGTCAGCCCCAAACCGAGTGCTGCTTCCGGGCACAACGTACATGGCGCTCACGCTGGGCATGCAGGGCATGCGATGTCCGCGAGCGAGCCCGCTGCCTCTCCGGCCACGCCCGCCGGCAACGCCATGCCCGGCATGCACCACCACTGAGGAGGCAGTCATGTTGAATCACTCCACACATCGCCTCGCCTTCGGCGCGCTGGCAACTGTGCTGCTGCTGGGCGGCTGCGCCACCGTCACACAGGACAGCGGCTTCAAGACCGTTGCGGAGGTCGCCCGCGACCGGCTTGGCAGGGACGCCACCTGGCAGCGCGCACCCGAAGCACGCGACAGCGCCGCCCAGCGCACGCGCGAACTGCTGGCCCAGCCGCTGACGATGGACAACGCCGTGCAGGTCGCGCTCCTGAACAACCGCGGGCTGCAGGCTTCGTATGCTGAGCTGGGTATTTCGGAGGCGGCCATGGTGCAGGCCAGTCGCCTGCCGAACCCGGGGTTCACATTTGAGCGCACGCGTACGGGCAACGAACTGTCGATCTCGCGCACGTTCTCGCTGTCATTTCTGAACCTGCTGACGCTGCCGATGGCCGCGCGTATCGAAGGGCGCTACTTCGAGCAGACCAAGCTGCTGGTTGCCAACCAGATGCTGCAGGTCGCGGCCGATACGCGCCGTGCGTACGTCAACGCCGTGGCGGCGGAGCAGTCTGCTCGGTACGCCGAGCAGGTCCAGCAAGCGGCAGAAGCCGGTGCCGAGTTTGCTAAGCGTCTGGCCGCTGCCGGCAACTTCAGCAAGCTTGATCGCGCACGCGAACAGGCGTTCTATGCAGAGGCCACCGCTAACCTCGCCCGCTCGCGCCAACAAGCTCAAGCCGAACGCGAAGCGCTCATCCGCCAGCTTGGCGTATGGGGTGCGGACACGGGTTTCAAGCTGCCCGAGCGTCTGCCTGACCTGCCGAAGGATCGCCCCGAACTCCAGCAGATCGAGGCCTACGCGCTGCGCAACCGGCTCGACATCCAGGCCGGCAAGCTGCAAGTCGACGGTCTTGCGTCGTCACTGGGGCTGACGAGAGCCACGCGCTTTATCAACGTGCTGGACCTCGGCTACGTGCATAACAGTAAAACGAGCAAATCGAATGAGTCGCGCGGCGGTGAACAAGAACGCGGCTACGAGATCGGCATCGAGATCCCGCTGTTCGACTGGGGCGGCGCCCGCGTGGCGCGCTCGGAGGCGATCTACATGCAGGCTGCCGACCAGCTTGCCGACACGGCTGTGCGAGCACGCTCCGAAGTGCGCGAGTCGTACGTGCGTTACCAGACCGCGTATGACCTCACGCGCCACTACCGCGACGAGGTCGTGCCGGTACGCAAGACCATCTCCGACGAGATGCTGCTGCGCTACAACGGCATGCTCGTGAGCGTGTTCGAGCTGCTGGCCGATGCACGCGAGCAGGTGAATGCCGTGAACGGCTACATCGATGCACTACGCGGCTACTGGCTCGCGCAGACCGATCTGCAGATGGCGCTGGGCGGCAAGCTGCCGCCGGCCGAAACCGCCGCATCCGCACCGGCACCCACTCATCCTGAAGGACACTGAACATGGTTTCCCGACGTCAATTTCTCGGCAGTCTTAGTGGCGGGGGCGCGGCCATGCTAGGCGCGGCGATGGTCTCGCGCGCTGGCGCGGCCTCGCTGCCCGAAGCGCCGCTGCAGTCGAAGCCCACTACGCAACCGCCACTCGCGCCGCCCAACGGCCGGCCCTACAACCCCGTTGTTACGCTCAACGGCTGGACATTGCCGTGGCGCATGCGCGGCGGCTGGAAGGAATTCCACCTCGTGGCTGAACCTGTCGAGCGCGAATTCGCCCCCGGCATGACAGGCCACCTGTGGGGCTACAACGGCCAGAGCCCCGGCCCCACGATTGAATGCGTGGAAGGCGACCGCGTGCGCATCTTTGTCACCAACAAGCTGCCCGAGCACACCTCCGTCCACTGGCACGGCATGATCCTGCCCGCCGGCATGGACGGCGTGGGTGGCCTCTCGCAGCCGCACATTCCGCCCGGCAAGACCTTCGTCTACGAGTTCGAGATGAAGAAGTCCGGCACCTTCATGTACCACCCGCATTCCGACGAGATGGTGCAGATGGCGATGGGCATGATGGGCTTTCTTGTCGTGCACCCGAAAGACCCGGCGCAGCACCGCGTCGATCGCGATTTTGTCTTCCTGCTCGCCGCCTACGACATCGACCCCGGCTCGTACACGCCGCGCGTGGCCGAGATGACCGACTTCAACATGTGGACGTGGAACAGCCGCGTCTTTCCCGGCATCGACCCGCTGCCCGTGCGCCTGGGCGATCGCGTGCGCATCCGCATGGGCAACCTCACGATGACCAACCACCCGATGCATGTGCATGGCCACACGTTTGAGGTGGCCGGCACCGATGGCGGCTGGGTGCAGCCCAGTGCGCGCTGGCCGGAAGTGACGACGGACATTGCCGTCGGCCAGATGCGTGCCATCGAGTTCATCGCCGACAACCCGGGCGACTGGGCCTTCCATTGCCACAAGTCGCACCACACGATGAACGCCATGGGGCACAACGTGCCGACCATGATTGGCGTGCAGCAGAACGATCTCGCCAACAAGATGCGCAACTTGGTGCCCGACTACATGGGCATGGGGGAGGCCGGCATGGCCGACATGGGCGAGATGGAAATGCCGCTGCCCGACAACACGCTGCCGATGATGACCGGCCAGGGCCCGTTCGGCGCCATCGAGATGGGCGGGATGTTCACCGTCATGAAGGTGCGTCGCGACCTGCCACGCAACAGCTACGCCGATCCCGGTTGGTACAAGCACCCCAAAGGCACCGTCGCCTACGAATACACCGGCAACGATGCCGACCACTGAACCGCATCCGAATACGAGACCACACATGCAACGCAATCTGATCCGTTCCGCCTTCCTGGCCGCGCTCCTTTCAATGGCGGCTTTTGCGCACGCATCCGGCAATCACGCCGGTGGCCATGACCATGGCGATGCCGCCATCGGCCAGCCGGGCGACGCCACGCGCGTCACGCGCACCGTGCGCGTTGATATGGCCGACACCATGCGCTTTACGCCCGCGCAGATCACCGTGCAACGTGGCGAGACGATCCGCTTCCTGGCTATCAACAGCGGTCGCGTGCGGCACGAGATGACGCTCGGCTCACCGGCCGACCTGATCGCCCACGCCGAGCAGATGCGCAAACACCCCGAGATGGAGCATGCCGACGCCAACGCCGTCACTGTGGACCCCGGCCAGACCGGCGAGATCGTCTGGCGCTTCACGCAGGCTGGTACGGTCGAGTTCGGTTGCCTACAGCCAGGGCATTTCGAAGCCGGCATGCGCGGTGCTGTCGAGGTGCAGCAGGCACGTGCCGGCAAGTCCTGATCGCTCTCTTTCTCTTGCTTACAAGGAGCCCAACATGTTGTTTCGTCATGCCCTGATGCTGGTCGCGCTGCTGGCCGGTGCCCCATTTGCCAACGCCGCGGATGACGCTGCACCTGCACCGGCTGCTGTTGCGGCGGCCGCACCGCTGTCTGAAGGCGAGGTCAAGAAGATCGATACCGCCGCCGGCAAGCTGACCATCAAGCATGGCCCGCTGGTCAATCTCGGCATGGAGCCGATGACCATGGTCTTCCGCGTTCAGGATCCGGTCATGCTCACCAAGGTGCAGGCCGGCAGCAAGATCCGCTTTACTGCCGAGAAGGTGGGGGGTGCGCTGACGGTGACTACGCTGGAAGTGCAGTGATCGGATGTCGAGGAGGGCCGCGCCACTCGGCTGAGATGGCCCAGGCCTCCTCCCGGTCCGGCGCGGAATCGCGCAAGGTTGTATCTGGCTGGCGCAGGATTATCCGACCGGTTGTGTGGTTCAAGCCGCATCTCCGGGGTGATTGCGCGTCCACCTGCTGAAAATGGATGCGCAGCCGGCCCAGCTCACGGGTGTCGAAGTGTGACGTCATGACAACAGTCAACGGACCGTGGATTGCGCCCGGTGCTGGGCTCGCGACTTTGCCCCAAGAAACAGAAGGCGCTGCAAGCGACTTACGGTAGAGTAAGGCCCGCCGCAAATGCGCGTGGTAACTGGGTCCGAAGCGCTGCCTGACGGGGCAAGCGCGATCAGTGGCCGGGTGTGTCAGCGGAATCAAAAAAAGTGGCCCATGTGCCACCCATAATCACGTGTGAGCTGGCAGCTTTCCACTCGAAAAACGATGTCCTGGCATCACACTTTTTGAGGAAGCGCGTCGGCGCGCTTTATCCCTGGGCCATTTCTGCAATCGCTTGTTTGATTCATGCCGCATCTCAAATATCGCCTGAGCCGGGTCTCTGCAAGAAAATTCTGGTACTACTTTTCGAATGCATCGAGCCATTTTCTGGCCCGCGCGACCAAGCACGGAAGAGCTGAGGCGTTTTTGAAGAGAAAAGGCCGTCACGGCAGCCATCAGGATGTACTGGATCGCCTGAATTACTACAACTCGATTTCGGAAACGTTCGGCCCAAGTGGAAATGCGATTGAATATTCCAACTTCTTGTTGGAATCCTCAACGAGCACCATTCAGAGCAAAGATCGTAATATCGGCAGCACGTATTTTTATGATCTGGTTGATCTGATGGATTATTTTGGCCCGGGCTACACCTTCGACTACGACTGCGGAGATGTAACCTCCGAGCCGACCTCTCCCGCTTTCGTAAAAAGCCGTCCAATCAAGGATTCTTCGCACAATGGGATTCTTTTGAAATTGGATGCAATCCGGCATTTTTCTTTTGCGCGCGACAACATTGATTTTGCGGACAAAAAATCAATGGCGGTTTTCAGAGGGCCCTGCCATCAGGCGCATCGCCAAGCATTTGTCGAGCGGTGCCATGACCTGCCGAACGTTGATATCGGTGATATCCGGAAATCCGTGCAGGGGAAGGCAATCTATAGAGCGCCCATGACGATTGCTGAGCAGCTGCAATACAAGTACATCGTCAGCGTTGAAGGGAATGACGTTGCCACCAATCTGAAATGGATCATGTCATCCAATTCGCTTTGCTTCATGCGGCGACCCCGGTATGAGACGTGGTTCATGGAGGGTAGGCTGATTCCCGATGTGCACTATGTTCTGCTGAAGGATGATTTTTCCGATCTCCAGGAAAAAATGGAGCATTACCAAAAGTTCCCTGGCGACGCATTGACGATCATCCGCAACGCCAATCAATGGGTGGCGCAGTTCCTGAACCGCGATCAGGAGCGCCTACTCGGTTTGATGGTGATCGCGAAGTATTTCCGTCTGTCGGGTCAACAGGCCTTTTGGTAAGGCGCGGCCACGTCGACACGTAGGACGTTTGATCCAGGGCAGAGTTGGCTTAGGGGTTGATCGGCAGGCAGTGCGGCGGCGCGCTACACTCTTTGTCTTTCGCCGTCTTCGTACGATTCTCCTGCCATGACCGCGTCTGTCGACACGCGCACTCCTGCGCCCACCTCCGCGCAATCGCTTTCCCCTGAGCAACAGGCATTTTTCAACGAGCACGGCTACCTCGTCCTGCGCGGCCTGGCTAGTCAGCACGAGTGTGCGGCCTTGCTGGCGGCCGCCCAGGATGCACTGGCGCGCGCCATTCCGCCCGTAGAACTGGAAACCGACGTCGGCTATGCCGGTGCACCTACGTCGCGCGAGGCGGAGGGTGGCCACACCGTGCGCCGCCTGCTCGACGCCGATTCGCGCGGCACGCCTTACACAGAATGGGCGCGCGACGCGCGTGTTGCCGGTCCAATCGCACAACTGATCGGTAGCCCGGTGCACCTCTCGCTCGCGCACCATAATTGCGTGATGACCAAGCACCCGGCCTTCGGCACCGCCACGCATTGGCATCGTGATAGCCGTTATTGGTCGTTCGCGCGTAACGAACTGGTGTCGTCATGGCTTGCGCTGGTGGAGGAGACGGTCGACAACGGCTGCCTGTGGGTCATCCCCGGCAGCCACACGCTCGAATTGCCCGCCGAGCGTTTCGACGCCAAGTTGTTCCTGCGCCAGGATCTGCCTGAGAACCGGGATCTGATCGACACCGCGCGCCCCGTGCCGCTGCTGCCCGGCGACGTGCTGCTCTTCCACTGCAATACCTTCCACGCGGCACGCGCCAACCAGACCGGCACGGTCAAGTTCTCGGCCGTCTTTACGTACTACGGCCCTGACAACTCTCCGCTGCCGGGCACGCGGTCATCGGCGCGGCCTGATCCACTGGTCGGTTGAAGCGCACTGGGGGAGTGTTCAACGTTTGCTCTCCCCCGTTTGTAGGTGTGCAGCGGACAGATTCGTGTCACGCGTCTTTGATAAGGTGAACTTCCGACGACGATGAACGGGGAACACTATGCCGATTCAGGAAGTGACACACGGCGCGCACGTGATCCTCGTTGATCCCCTGCAGCGCGACGACCGCCGCTGGACGGCGCGATTCCAGGTCTGCCGCGCAGGCCACGTCGTGTGTGACTGGGAGGACGTTGAGATGCCTGAGGGATTCATCTCAGCCCAACTTGCCGTGAGCGCCAGCGTGTTGCTGGCCGAGCACCGCCTCTCCAGCCTGTCGCCGCATTGCTAGGAACGCTCGCCGCGCCGCGGGCGTTTTTTGTGTACGTGCCTGCGCTTTTTGAGCGGTACCCCACGGCTGGCGTGACCCATTCATCGCACGCAAGCGACCGTTTGCACCCCGCAGCCTGCACTTCGTCGCACCGTGGGCGACGCCCCTCGGGCGCCTGCCTAGACTGCCTCCTGACCGCCGGAGCCCGATCCGGCCATGCCAATTCAGGAGACTCCCATGGCTGCAATGTTCTCGGCACCGATGATGTCCCGCGCGGGCGCTGCATTGGTGTTGATGCTGGCCGCGGCTGGTGTATCCGCTGCCACGCTCACCGTTGTCGTTGAAGGCGCGCAGGGCCGCCAGGGCGCGGTGCGCGCTGCGATGTTCCGCGATGCCGCCGGCTGGCTCAAGCCCGATACCGCCGTCCGCGCAGACATTGCCGTGCTCGACAGCGTCTCAGGCAACAGCGTCACCTTCGTCTATCCGGATTTGCCGACGGGGCGCTACGCACTGTCGGTCTTCCATGACGTCAACAACGACGGCAAGCTCGGCACCAATCCGGCCGGCATTCCCGTCGAGCCCTACGGCTTCAGCCGCGACGCAAAAGGCCGCTTCGGCGCGCCGTCCTTCGACGATGCTGCGATCGACGTACAGGCCGACCAGCGCGTGACCATCCATCTGCACTGACCACTGAACCGGGGGCTCGCCATGCAACGCCGATCATTCCTCGCGGCCTTGGGTGCCGCACCGTTTGGGCTGACACTGCAAGATGTAATGGCAGCCAGCGTCGACCCGTGGGCTGCGGGGTTTGCCGCTGCCCGCGCGCAGTACCCGTGGCTGGCGGGTTACCAGGGCGCCAGCACGGACATGCCAACCAGCACGCTCAAGGTGGAGGGTACGTTCCCGCCCGCCCTGCGCGGTGCGTTCTACCGCAACGGCCCTGCGCGGCACGAGATTGGCGGGGTGCGCTACCACCACCTGTTCGACGGTGACGGCATGATCCAGCGCTACGACATCAGTGAACAGGGTGTCACGCATCGCGGCGTGTTCGTACGCACCGACAAGTTTGTCGCCGACACCGCCGCCGGCAAGCCGCTGCGCGCAACCTTCGGCACCGCCAACCCCGACATGGAGCCGGTCAGTACGCCCGACAGCATCAACGTAGCCAACACCAGCCTCGTGATGCACGGCAACGAGATGCTCGCGCTGTGGGAGGGCGGTTCGGCCACGCGCGTCGATCCAGATTCGCTGCGCACGCTGGGCGTGCAGACCTGGCGTGACGACTACAGGGGCATGCCGTTCTCCGCCCACCCCAAGGTGGAGCCTGATGGCACGCTGTGGAACTTTGGCGTGAGCAGCGCGGCGGGCTTGCTGACGGCGTATTGCGTGGGCGCCGATGGTGCGCTCAAGCGTGTGCAATCGGTCAAGGTGCCCGACGTGGCGATGGTGCATGACTTTGCCGTAACGCAGCACCATCTGGTGTTCCTGCTGCCGTCGTTCATCTACGACGTGGAGCGTTCGCGTGAGGGGATGTCTTTTCTCGATGCGCATGAGTGGCGCCCCGAGTTGGGCATGCGTGTGCTGGTGCTCGATAAGAACGACGTTACACGCATGCGCTGGCTGCAACTGCCGGCCGGCTTCGTGTTCCACCTCGGCAATGCGTGGTCGTCACCAGATGGACAGGAAATCCACCTCGACTACGTACGCTCGGATGACGCCACCATCGTCACCACCACGCTGCGTGAGCTGATGCGCGGGCAGATTCGCCCGGCACCCGGCGCACGCCTGACGCAACTGCATCTGAACCTGCGCACCGGCCGTGCCGATCAGGCCATCACCGAGCACGTGGCGGAGTTCCCGAAGGTCGACGCGCGCCGCACGGCCCTGCGCCATCGCGCGTTGTTTACCGTGGCCCACACGGCGCCGTCCGGCAATGCGCAGGCGCTGCATGGGTTCGACACGGTCATGCGTTTCGATACGGATTCAGGGCAGGTTCAACAGTACCGCTTCGGGCACCGCGTGATGGTGGAAGAGCACGTGTTTGTGCCGGCCTCGGCCAACGCCCGCGAAGGTGAGGGTTGGCTGATTGGCACGGTGTTCGATGTGGACGCCGGCTGCACCAAACTGACCGCGTTCGATGCGCGGAATGTATCCGCGGGGCCGGTGGCCATGGCAAGCCTGAACGGCGTGGCACCGCTGGGCTTGCACGGACTGTTTCGCGCGGTCTAGCGCAGTGGGTTGATCAAAGCGGGCTGGTGATCAGGCCATAGATCGTGCGCACGCCGCTCACGTAGTTGCCCATGCGCAGGTTCTCGTTGGCGGCATGCTGGTTGTTGTCAGCATTGACCAGCGGGATGATCGCAAACGGCACCTGCAGCACGCCGACGATGTCGGCGGTGGGCACCGTGCCGCCCATCATGCGGATGCGGACTGGCACGGGGTTCGTGCCATAGCTGTCGGTCAGCGCCTTGTAGGCCCACTTGCCCACCGCCGAGTCGATCGGTGAGCCGGCGGCGTCTGCGCCCTCGGCCTGATACGAGAAGCTGGCGAGCTTGCCGTAGCGGCTGCGTTCTTCGTCCGTCGGCGTGTTCTTCACGAGGTGGTAGCCCTGGCGCACGATGTGGTCTTCGATCAGCTTGCCGAGGTAGGCCGCGCTGGAGTCTGGCGTGGTGCGCAGGTCCAGCTCGGCGACAGCCGTGTCGGGCACGATGTTCGCCACCTTGTCACCTACCGCGGCGGAGGCCATGCCGCGCACGTTCAATGATGGGTACTGCATGGCCTCCTGGTAGTTGGCCCCCACCTTGTCTGCATGCGCAATGCCCAGGCGCCGGTTGAGCACGGCCTCGTCGTCGGGCACGGCCGCCATGATCTTGCGATCGGCTTCGCTGATCTTGACGTGGTCGTAGTAGCCCGGCACGGTCACCCGGCCCTGGTCGTTCTTCATCGATGCCAGCAGGCTGGCCAGCAACTGCGCCGGGTTGGGCGCGTAGTTGCCGTAGTGCCCACTGTGCAAAGGCACCTTCGCACCGTAGACGGTGAGCTTGGCCTGCGCTACGCCCCGGTTGCCGAAGATCAGCGTCGGCAGGTTGCTTGCGTGCATGGGGCCGTCGTGGATCACCATGGCGTCGCAGCGCAGCAGGTCATGGTTCGCCTTCATGACCTCGCCGATGGTCGGCGAGCCCTTCTCTTCCTCGCTGTCCAGGATCACCTTGACGTTGACTGCCGGTTGGCCACCGCTGGCCTTGAGCGCATCGATGGCGGCCAGCATCATCATGATCGGGCCCTTGTCGTCGGCGGACGAGCGGCCGAACACGCGCCATTCCGGATCGAGCGGGCCGCTGAAGAGCTGCGCCGAATCGATTGCTTCCCAGCCGCCCTGCGCGGTTTTGCGCTTGAGGACGGGCGTCCACGGGCTCTTCTGCGCCCATTGCTCGGGAATCACCGGCTGGCCGTCAAGGTGCATGTAGAACAGCACGGTCTTGCGCGCGGCGTTGCTGTTGGGGAATTCGGCATACAGCATCGGCTTGCCGTTGTTGGCCAGTTGCCGTGTCGTGAAACCGCGCTTGCGGAAGGCCTGCTCCAGCCAGTCGACGTTCTTGCGGATGTCTGCCGGGGCGACGGCGTCGTTGGGCAGGGACAGCAGGTCGAGGTATTCGCGGTAGGTCGCCTGGGCGTAGCGTTCGGCGTCAGGCGTGGAAAGGTCTGCGGCGCTGGTCAGGCTGGCGGTGCCGAGCAGCAGGGCAGGCAGCCATGCCAGCGGGCGACGCGGGGTTTGGGGGGCGAAAGCTGCGCGGGCTGCGAACTGGGTGGGCATGGGGAAACTCCACTGGTCAAACAAGGTCGCTGCAGTTTGGGCAAGCGCGACCTGTTTGACCATCGGAGTTTCCCTAAAGGGCGTGCTCCGCAGTCCGGTGATGCCTTATCGGAACGCCGGTTCGTCAAAGCTGCGCAACTTGCGCGAGTGCAGCGCCTCGACGCCGTTTTCGCGCAGCAGGCGCACGGCTTCCATGCCGATATCCAAGTGCTGGCTCACGCGCTGGCGATAGAACAGGTTGGCCATGCCACGCAGCTTCAACTCGCCGTGCAGCGGCTTGTCCGACACGCACAGCAGGGTGCCGTAAGGCACGCGCAGGCGGAAGCCGTTGGCGGCAATCGTGGCGCTTTCCATGTCAATGGCAATCGCGCGCGACTGGTTGAAGCGGCTGTACAGCGCCTGGTACTTCAGCTCCCAGTTGCGGTCGTCGGTGGAGACCACCGTGCCTGTGCGCATGCGTGATTTCATGTCGGCGCCCGAGAGCCCCGTGATGCGGGCCACCGCCTCCTGCAGCGCCACCTGGATTTCGGCGATGGGCGGTACGGGCACCCACGGCGGCAGATCCTGGTCGAGCACGTGGTCATCGCGCACATAGGCGTGGGCGAGCACGTAGTCGCCCAGTTGCTGTGAACGGCGCAGGCCGCCGCAGTGGCCGATCATCATCCAGCAGTGCGGGCGCAGCACGGCCAGGTGGTCGGTGATGGTCTTGGCGTTGGACGGGCCTACGCCAATGTTGACCAGCGTCACGCCCAGGCGGTCTTCGCGCACCAGGTGGTAGGCGGGCATCTGTGGCAGACCCTTGATACGGTGCGCGTCATCGGGTGCCGGGGTGCCCAGTTCGTGCACCGTATCGCCGGGTTCGACAAAGCGGATGTAGCCCTCGTCGTTGCCGTCTTCCATCAGCTTGCGGCCGAGCGCGGCAAACTCATCGACGTAGCGCTGGTAGTTGGTGAACAGCACGAAGCGCTGGAAGTGCTTCGGGTGCGTGGCGGTGTAGTGGTACAGGCGCTGCAGGGCCAGGTCGACGCGCTCGGCGGTGAACATCGACAGCGGCTGCGGTGCATCACCCTCGGGGCGGTAGGTGCCGTTGGCGATGGAATCATCGATCTGCGCGAGGTCGGGCAGCGTGAACGCGCCACCCAGCGCGCGTGCCTGCTCGGGCGTGATGTCCACCGTCGATGCTTCTACGACGAACGGCAGCGGAATCGGCCGGTCGCTCACGCCCACCACCACCGGGCTGTTGTGATAGTGCAGCAGGCGCTCGATCTGCGTGCGGTAGTACTCGCGGAAGAGATCCGGCCGTGTGAGCGTGGTGCCGTACACCCCCGGATACGCCACCGTGCCCCAGGCCGGCCGCGCATCGCTCACCAGCGTTCTCGGGTCGACGGTGATGCCGAGGTACGGATAGCAGGCGGAGCCGTCTTCGCTGCAGTCTTCACCGCGCGCGAAGGCGTGGAAGCGGTCGCGAATCGTCTGCGCGGAGCGCTCGTAAATGGCGGTGATGCGCTCGACAGCGGTGTTGGCGTCGGTGCAGATCGCCAGGTCGTGCGCGGGATAGAGATTGGCAGTAGCGCGGGTATCGGTCATGTTTCGATGATACCGGCGTTTTGTGAACGCAAGGTAGCCGCGTAGTTACGTCACCGCGTCCGCAACGGGGCGGGACCGCCAGCGCAGGAAGCGCTTCCAGGTCGACATTTCCACCTGCGGCGAGGAGGTTGCACGCAACCAATTGGGCAACGCCTCAATCCCGCTGCACAGCAGGAAGTACAGCACGGCAACGGCGCCGAATACTTCGGCCGGATATGCCACTGTGCGGCTGTTGACCTGGCCCGCGGCGGTGGACAGTTCCACTACGCCGACAATGTATGCCAGTGACGTGTCCTTGACCGTAGACACCCATTGATTGGCTAGCGACGGCAGCATGATGCGCCACGCCTGCGGCAGCACGATTGTCAGCAGCGCCTGTGTGGGCCGCATGCCCAGCGCCAGCGCCGCATGACGTTGTCCGGCGCCCACCGCACGCAGGCCGGCCTCCATGCTCTGTGCGATGTAGGCAGCTCCCACGGCGGCCAGTGCGGTGATCACGGTGGCGGTTTCCGGCACGGCCACGCCCAGCGCCATCGGGATCAGGAAGTACGCCCAGAACATCAGCATCAGCACGGGGATGGCGCGCAGCGTTGCCAGCGTGCCGCGCAGTGCGCGTGCCAGCCAGCGCAGGTTCGGCATGGCTTCCAGGCGGTCCAGCAGCAGTGCACAGCCGATCCCTACCACCGTGGCTGCCGCACAGGCCAGCAGCGCCATCCACAAGGTGAGAGCTGCACCTGACAGTGGCCCGTTCGGATACGGGCCGACCAGCAGATACCGCAGGTGCAGGAGGATTGCCTCTGCCGTCATGCCGCTGCTCCAGCCAGCCCAGCGGTCGAGGTCGATACCCACCTCAATCGCCTCAGCACCCGCGGCGCCGCCCACTGCAGCAGCAAGATCACCACCGCATACAGCACGGTTGCTACGGCAAAGGCCTGGAAGGCGAGCAACGTGTCGGTTTCCACCTGTCGCGCGCTGTAGGAAAGTTCCGCCAGCCCGATGCCCATGGCCAGCGAGGTGTTCTTGATGGTATTGGCGCATTGCCCCAGCAGCGGCAGTGCCGATACGCGCAACGCCTGCGGCAGCACCACGCGCAGGAAGGCTGCACCGGGTGTGAAACCGAGCGACAGGGCCGCCTCACGTTGGCCGCGCGGCACTGCCCGGATGCCGGCGCGCAGTTCCTCCGAGAAGAAGGCTCCGGCATACAGTGCAAGACCAAATGCCGCTGTCAGGAATTCAAACGATGGCGCGGGTAACTGCCAGGTGCCCAGCGCGATGCCGCTCCAGCCCGTGATGGCGCCGACCACGTTTTCGCCCAGCAACTGCGCGGCCCCGAAGTACCAGAAGAACAGCTGTACCAGCAGCGGTGTCTTGCGCAGGAAAGCAACCAGCCCGCGCGCGGGCTGGTACAGCCAAGGTTGGCCGCTGGCACGCAGGGCGGTCAGCAGCAGGCCCAATACCAGGCCCCCGGCAATGGCCGCGGCCGACACCAGCAGCGTCATTCCAAAGCCCTCCAGCATCCAGCCGAGGTAACGCGGCGGCAGGGGCTGGAGGAACGCCGGCAGGCTCAAGCTCACTTGGTGCTGCCGATCACGAAGTCGCGCGGCAATGGTGCTGTGCTCTTTGGGCCAAACCAGCGGTCATAGATGCGGGCGGCGGTGCCGTCCTTTTCCAGGCCCTGCAGAATCTGGTCGATCGTGGCGGTGAGCTGCGTCTCGCCCTTGGGCACGCCCACCCCCATGTACTCGCGCGTCAACACGAACGGCGAGATTTCCAGTTCGCTGCGATTGGGCAGCGTGGCCAGCAGCGCGCCCAGCTTGGCGCCATCCTGCGCAAACGCCTGGATGGCACCGCTGCGCAGCGCCGTCAGCGCCAGCGGGGAGTCGTCATAGGCAATCACGCGCGCGTTGGGATAGCCCTCGCGCAACGTGGTCTCCTGCGTGGTGCCCTTATCCACGCCCAGGCGGATGCCATCCTTCTTCAGATCATCCGGTTGCTTGAGGAGGCCCTTCTTGGCAATGAACTGCAGGCCGCTCGCAAAGTACGGCGTGCTGAAGTCGATCTGCTTCTTGCGCTCGTCGGTAATCGTAAAGTTGGCGGCAATCAGGTCGACCTTGCCCGAGGTGAGCAACGGCACGCGGTTGGCCGGGTTGGTGGCGCGCAGTTCCAGCTTGACGCCCAGCTTCTTGGCGATTTCCTGCGCGTAGTCGACATCCAGGCCGACCGGCTGGCCCGTCTTGGCGTCGGCATAGCCGAATGGCGGGTTGGCGTCGAATACGCCCACGCGCAGCACGCCGGCCTTCTTGATGTCGTCTAGGCGATCGGCCCGGGCGGCGGGTGCATGCAGCACCGCCAACGCCAGTGCTGCCCCGATGACCACGCCGACCGCCTGACGCGACGATTTTGCCAATCCCTGGACCAACCCCCGCAACGGAAAATGCCCTGTGATTTCTGCCTGCATGACAACCCCCTGAAGATTTTGAGGGGCCCAGCGTAAAGTGGATGCTGCACCGCGCAAACGAATTCGTTGGCAGATCGATATGCGCGCTGCCCCGTTGTGGGGCGAGTGCCCTAACATGGTGCTTCAGTTTTTACATTGACCGCCGATAGGGCTTGACAGGTGATCGAGCGTGCACCACGCGTTTACCCATCGCAGCGGCGCAGCCGATACACTGGCAAAAAAGAAAAAACAGGCATAAACGGACGGGGGAGTACAACGTGAACCAGCCAGCCGGCGGCAACCTCCGTCGGCATTCTCTCGGACATCGCGGTGGGCGTCGGGAGCGCGGATCATGCTGATTGCCGCGCTGGCTTGTGCTGCCCTCGTTTCCATTGCCTTGATCGGCCTGTCATGGCCGCGCCGCGACGACGCGGAAGTCTCCGCCTTCATGCTGCTAGCGCTGGGCACTGCATTGTGGAGCGGCGCGCGGCTCATGGAGGTGGTTACCTTCGAAATGCCCGTTCGCGTGGGCTGGGCCAAGGTGGCCTACCTCGGGATCATGATGGTGCCGGCCGCCTGGCTGCGCCTCGTGCTTGGCCTCACACGGCCCGAACTGAATACATTGCCGGTCGTGCGCGCAGGTTGGGTGATCGCGCTGCTCGTGGCTGCGGCCTTCCTGGGGCTGGTTGCCACCAACGAACTGCATCACCTTGTCTGGCTGGATGCGCGTTTTGTCATCATCGACGGCGTTCAGCGGGCCGTCTTTGACCATGGGCCGGTGTTCTGGGTTGGCACCGCCTACAACTACGTGCTGCTGGCGATGAGCCTGGTGCTGCTGACGTTGCCCACCAGCGACACCGTCAACGTGCTGTACGCCCACGCCGCCACGCGCACGCAGGTGCGACTGGCACTCGTTGGCGGGCAGTTGCTGCCGCTGGTTGCCCATCTGGCCTATCTGCAACGCTGGACTACGGCCCTGGGCGGCGATCTCACACCCGCCACCTTCGCCATCAGCACTGCGCTGCTCGGTTGGGTGGTGCTGCGCCCGCGCCTGCGCGATACCGCCGCCTATGCGCGCGGCAAGATCATCGAAGCCATGCGCGATGGCTGCATCGTATTGGCCCGTGACGGAACCATCGCCAGCATCAACGCTGCCGCACGTTACCTGCTGCCCACTGCGCGGCTGCACGCGCCGCCGCCCGATGTGCTGAACGTGCCGAGCATCCTGCGCGAGTTTGAACGCACACGCTTGCCCAATCGCCATCAGGTTTGGCTGCATGACACGGGCCGCACGCTGGAGATCACGCTTGAGGGGCTGATCGATGCGCGTGGCCGGCACACCGGCGTTTTCCTGCTGTTGCGCGACGTGACGGTCGAGCAGTTGCAGCGTGCCGGCATGGTCAGTGCGCAAGATGCACTGCGCGGCGAGCTGCAGCGCACGCAGGCCAAGCTCAGCCTGCTCGAGAACGACGTCAACCGTGATTCGCTCACGCACCTGTTCAACCGCCGCTTTTTCGAGATGCAGGCACCGCGCCTGCTTGACCACGCGCGCCGCGACAGTCGCCCCGTCACGCTTGCGCTGTTCGACATCGACTGCTTCAAGCAATACAACGACACCTACGGCCACCTGCAAGGCGACGACTGCTTGCGCATGGTGGCCGACACGCTTGTCATGGCCTGCCGCCACCCCGATGATTTCATCGCCCGCGTGGGCGGCGAGGAATTCATCGCCATGTTGTTCGACCTGAACCTGGATGATGCGCGCAGTGCGGTGGCGCGTGTGGTGGCCACGGTGGCTGAGCAGGCGCGCCCGCATGCGGCATCCACGGTGGCGCCGTACGTAACGCTGTCAGCCGGCGTGGTGGCCGTGACGCCAAATGGCGAACGCCTGGATGTGCTGTTCGAGCACGCCGATACGGCGCTCTATGAGGCCAAGCGCAACGGGCGGAATACGTTCCGTTTTCATCAGGCTGCGCCGGGGTTGCGCAGCGTCTCAGGCGGGGAATAAGTCGGCAGCTCCAATCAGACTCAGATTGAGGGTGCTTTAGGAAACCACATTGAGAACAGCGCGTACTCCCCCACGACGGATTCACATTGAATGTCGCCGTCAAATGCCTGCATTACGCGTCGGCAAAATGTAAGCCCAATGCCTGAGCCCTTGCCATGCTGCTTGGTGGAGAAGAAGGGATCGAAGATGCGGCGTTGAATCGTGGGGGGGATACCCGTCGCGCTGTCGCGTACCTCCAGAACGTAGCCGTTTTCCGTTTGTCGGCACGCAATCTCGACACGTCCTTTGCGTGCGATCTGAATGGCGTGCAGTGCGTTCTTCAGAAGGTTGAACAGCACGTAGACCAGCAGGGTGTTGGAGCCGATGAAACGCCAGTCTGCGTTGAACTCGTGGACTTCCACGAGTTCCCGTTCCCCTGACTGGAATGGGTATTGGTCCAATGCAATGTCGACGCATTCGCGCAGCGAGTGGGTGACGAAGGTGCGGCGGTCCAGTTGCTCCAGTGTGACCGAAGCCAGCGCCATGTCGATTACGCCATGCGCTGAAGCGACTTCAGTCGAGATGGTTCCCGCCAGCTTGGACACGCGCTCCAGCATGCCCGGATGAGATGGCGGTTGACACAGGCCGTGTTCGACCGCGAGCCGGTATCCGTGGAAGAGTTCGGGCCATGCCCGCGCGATTTCCGCAGCCTGCAGGCGGATGGTCGTCAGCGGCGTGCGTACTTCGTGCGCGACGGTGGCCGCGAGCGCGTAGGGCCGCATCAGGTCGAACATGATGATGCCGACGGCGATGGTGCCTGGGGCAATGGCCAGCGGTAATACACCGGGCGGGTAGATCGCCATGCCGTAGTTTGTGGCGTAGTCCACCGCTGACAGAGAAATCAGCCCGATACCAAACAAGCAAGTCCGCAGCCGCTTACGTTTCTCGGCTGTGGCATGTTGTTGGCCCACATACAGCAACCACATGCTGCGCGATACCAGCGCCAGGGTCTGGGCAATGTGCACCGCCTCAAGTGGGCCAGCCTTGGGATAGAAACCGAAGTGGAAATGCTGCACGCCTGCGATGACCAGATCGCCGCTGAGCAGGAGTGCAATGAGCACGACATCCAACGCATACGCCGTGATCAGCCAGCGTCGCTGCTCCGGATATTCCGCCACTTCCGTCGCAAAATGGTAGAGCGTGGTGGGCAGCACAAGAATCGCCACCCAGCCCGCTTTGGCCAACATCTGTGCGGTACCGATGTCGCTCGCCTGAAACAGGAAGGCCCACAGCCCCTGCCATATGCTGATAAGAACGGTCAGGCAGAAAAATACCCGGCCCGCCCGCGTTTTCCAGCGCGTCGTCAGCACATGGATGCCGCAGAGCAGGAAGAGAGACGAAACAAAGATCGGTAACAGCGCGTACATGGCATGTGAGGCCGGTCAGAGGGCGATATTCACGACGCAAAATGTCGACGGTTCTCAAACGTAGCGAATCACTGCGGGGTTTGCATGCGGTTAGGAACCATGTGTTTTAAGCGATTCGACTTGGAATGGTCTGTGCTGCTGCCATGCGCGGTGTGGTACATCGAAACAGCAATGGAGCGTATCGCGTGGGGTAATCAATTTGCCTGTTACAAAGCTTAACGAGCGTCGCAAGAATGGGAGTGTGCGCGGGTTTCCGCGCATGCGCGGCTGCCGCATGCAGTCAATCCATTCACGGAGCACACAATGCCGACAGGCCAATCCATTGACGCAGTTGTTGATCAGTACCTGCGCAGCGCAGATCTTTCCGTCCCATTTTCTGCACATCAGACTTTCCACCATGCTTTCGACGTGTATTTGAAAGATTCCAACGCTTTTTCCAACACCTATTTCTCTCGCTATTTCGAATGGCAGGGGGTAGCGCGTGAGCGGTGGTTTTATGAGTGCATCGATGCAAACCTGGTGGGCGGCAATCTGATCTTCATCACAAAGCGGGCGCATCAGGAGTTTGTGCAGGAGACGTTTCCGTTCCAGCGGGTCGACTGCTATCTGAATACGTTCCGTGTTCGATCGTGCTCTGCGTATCTGGTGTTCCGCTTCATGTCCGGCGGGCGACTGGTGTCGCTGGGGTATCAGCAGATTGTCATCGCGAGCACGGATCGCAACATCCAGCGCATACCGGCGCACATCATGCAGCGCGCCAAGCAGTATGAGTTGCTGGAGCCCGCGCAGATGGCTGCATAACGCTGTAGCGTAAAGCCTTGCTAAATCGTTGAGGGTTGGGGAAACCGCATGGAGAACAGCGTGTATTCCCCGACTACCGATTCGCATTGAATGCGGCCACCGAACGCATGCATGACCCGGCGGCAGAACATCAGGCCCACGCCGGCCCCCTTGCCGTGGTGCTTGGTGGAAAAGAACGGATCGAAGATGCGGCGAAGCACCTTCGGCGGAATACCGGTCGCATCGTCACGAACTTCCAGCACATAGGCATCGCCGTCGCGCCGGGCGGAAATTTCGATCTGCCCTTTTCGGGCGATCTGGATGGCGTGCAGGGCGTTCTTGATAAGGTTGAACAGCACATACATCAGCAATGTATCCGACCCGACGAAGTGCCAGCCGGCGTCAAACTCGCGCACGCGAACCCGTTCGCGCTCGCCCGGTTGGAACGGGTATTGCGAGACCGCCATGGCAACGCAGCCGTGCAACGAATGCGCGCTGAACGTGCGCTTGTCGAGGCGTTCCAGCGTGACAGAGGCCAGCGCCATTTCAATGATGCTGTGTGCGCTGGCAACCTCTGTGCTGATTGCGCCGGCCAGTTTGGACACGCGTTCGAGCATGGCCGGCGAAAGCGGTTCTCGGTCATTGCACAGTCCGTTGTCGACGGCCAACTGGTAGCCTCGGAACAGATCGGGCCACGCGCGCGCGATCTCGCTTGCCTGCAGGCGGATGGTTGCCAGGGGTGTGCGGACTTCATGCGCCACCGTAGCGGCCAGTGCATACGGATGCATCAGGTCGAACTTCACGACGCCAACCGCAATGATGCCTAGGCTGGCGGCGATGAAGATCACCCCTGGGGGATAGAGTGCGACACCGTAGTTGACCGCGTAGTCCGCAGCGGAGAGGGTATAGAGCCCCAGGCCGAACAGGCAGACCCACAGGCGCTTGCGCTTTTCTGCCGTGGCATGTTGTTGGGCGGTATAGAGCAGCCACGCACTGCGCAGCGCCAGCACCACCGTTTGGGCAACATGAACGGCTTCCAGCGGGCCGGCCTTCGGATAAAAGCCGAACGGGAAATGCCAGACGCCGGCAATTACCCAATGGCTGCCCAGCAGTAGCGCGATCAGCGCTGCATCGAGCGTGTACGAGGCGACGATCCAGCGGCGCTCCTCCACCTGCTCGGAGATTTCCGCCATGAAGTGATAGAACGCCGTCGGGACAATCAGAATGGCGACCCAGCCGAGCTTTGCCAGGACGTGCGCCACGTCGGCATCGGAGGTCTGAAACAGGAATGCCCACAGCCCCTGCCAGAGGCTGGTGAGCGCGGTCATGCTGAAGAACGCCAGGCTCGCACGTGTCCGACCGCGTGTGCTCAGCACATACACGCCGTAGAACAAGAACAGCGACGAAACGAAGGCGGGGAGGAGGGCGTACATGACGGTCGGAGGCCGGCGCAATGCGCCGGGTACCACTACCGACACGGACTGTCGGCGACCCTCAAGGTTACTGGCTTTCTAGGCCTTCGCGCACGGGTTTCGATGTCACATCTTTTTCATTCTGGCTTAAATGAAATCCAAAAAAGGGGGCTCCGCAAGGCCCCCCTCGAACGGATGGCACTAAACGTACTAGACCGCTTTGATCATCATCGCGTCGATGGCAAACGAATGGTCGGGTGCCACGGCAAAGTACTGGCGGGCTTCGTCGGCGGCGCGGTCGAACAGGTCGCGGATGGCATCAGCGCGCACCTGCGGCGTGCGGATGCGGGCAATCCACGTGTCGAACTCCATCGTCAGCTTCCAGGTGTGTGGCGTGCCTGGCTGAAAACCCGCTTCGGCCAGCATGGCTTGCCATTCGGAGACACGGTAGTCGCGCACGTGTGACGCATCGCGCAGCACCTCGGCGGTCTGGAGCAGTGTGTCGAGCAGTGGGGCTTCCGGCGCAACGATGTCGACGATGACAAGCGTGCCGCCGGGTTTGAGCACACGGCGCGCCTCGGCCAACCCGGCGCGTACGTCGTACCAGTGGTGGGCGGAGAAGCGCGTGGCGACGATGTCGAATGCGCCGTCGTCGAAAGGCAAGGCCTCTGCGCGGGCGGCTTGCGTGTGGAGCTGCTTGAGGCCGCGCCTAGCAGCTTCGGCCGCCACCACGGCCAGCATGTCTTCCGACAGGTCGACAGCCACCAGGGCTGCCACATGCGGCGCCATGGCAAAGCTCACGTGCCCGCCGCCGCTGCCGAGGTCGAGCACCTTGGCATGCGGCATCGATTGCGCCAGGGTGGCCAGCGCTTCCAGGTCGGCTCCCTGGGCATGGACGGCACTGGTCAGATAGGCTTGGGCCACCTGGCCGAATTGCTGGTCGACGAGTCGATGCTGCTGCATGGCTGCTCCTGTGTTCTTGTGAGGGCGAGGAGCGGCCAGTGTAGGAGCGTGGCCCGTGCAGCGAAATTCGCGATTGGCGAAATGGGGTATCGTGCCGGCCGTCTTAGACGAAGCGGAACAGTTGTGCCGGCGTATCGACCAGCACTTGTTTTCGGTCGGCTGCGTTGGGCAGCAGCACGTCGCCGAACGCCCACATCTTGTCGTAATTGATGCGCGACTCGTATTGCGTGTGCGGCCAGTCGCTGCCCCAGACCAGGCGGTCCAGGCCCAGTGAATCCTTCAGGCGCGGCATGGCAGCGATGGCAATGGCTTCACCACGTCCGTTGTCACCGTTTCGATACGCACCCGAAATCTTCACCCACACGCGGCGTGTGCGGCCAGCGGCGAGCAGCGCGCCAAAGCCAGGGTCATCCAGGCCCAATGCCGGTTCGGGGCGGCCAAAGTGGTCAACCACCACGTTCACCTGGGCTTCCAGCAGGGGCGGCAGCAGTGTGGGCAGGCGACGGGCTTCCACATGCAGCTCGACATGCCAGCCGAGCGCATGCAGGCGTGCGAGCGCGGTTTGCCACACGGGCGATTTCAACTGCGGGTCCGGCGCGCCGATCAGATTCAGGCGGATGCCGACGATGCCCTCGGTGCGCATCTGCGCGAGCAGGGTCTCGGGCGCGGTTGGGTCGATGACGGCCACGCCACGCAGGCGCTGCGGTGCCTGCCTGAGCGCGGCCAGCAGATAGCTGTTGTCGGTGCCCAGAAAGCTCGGCTGAATCAGCACGCCGTTCGACAGGCCGTGCGCGTCGAGTTGCGCGAGGTAGGCAGACAGCGGTGCGTCATAGCCCGGCGCATAGCGGCGCGCATTGGCCAGCGGCAGGCCACGCTCGAACACGTGCGCATGGGTATCGATGCCGGTCATGCGTGCTGTACTTTCACGCGTGCCGTTGGTGGCGCACCCGGCAAGGGCAGTGGAACCTAGCATGGCAAGCAACCCGGTGTTGAAGGCGCGGCGAGTGGGCATGGGGTCTCCTGGCGGCGACGGGTGAAGGGCGTCGGGCACATGGTGTTGTTGTTGGAAATCAAGCAGTGACAGCGGCGAGATCGCGGCCGCGTGTCTCGGGCAGCATCAGCACCGCCACCGCAACAATCGAATAGGCGATGGCCGCGTCAATGCCAATGGCCGTGCCGAGCGACATTGATGCGCTCATCTTGCCCACCAGCACCGGGAAGGCGGCAGACACCACGCGGCCGAAGTTGTAGCAAAAGCCTACGCCCGTGCCGCGCACGCCGTGCGGGTACAGCTCGTTGAACAGCGCGCCCATGCTGGCCGGAATGCCGGCGGCAAAAAAGCCCAGCGGAAAGCCCAGCACCAGCATCGCGCCGTCAGACAACGGCACCAGCAAATACACCAGCACGGTGACCACGCAGCAGCACGAGAACAGCAAGATGTTGCCGCGCCGGCCGATCACGTCCAGCAGCCATGCGCTGGCCACGCAGCCGCACCAGAATGCGAAGATGATGACCGCCAGGTAGCCGCCGGTGCCGAGCACAGACAGGTGGCGCTCCGTCTTCAGATACGTCGGCAACCACGTCATCAGCGCGTAGTAGCCACCGTGTGCGCCCACGCCCAGCAGGCCGCCGATCAGCGTCATGCGCAGCACCTGCGGGCGGAAGATGTCGAGCAACGGAAAGCGTGACACCGGCATCGCATCAGCCTTCACTTCCGTCTTGGCAACCACGGGTTCTTGCACGCCCCGGCGGATGTAGATGATGAGCAGCGCTGGCAGCAGACCTGCGGCAAACATCACGCGCCAGGCAAGGTCCGGTTCGATGAACGAATACGTGAGCGCATACAGCAGTACCGCCGCGCCCCAGCCCACGGCCCACGCGCTCTGCACGGTGCCCATGGCCTTGCCGCGATGGCTGGCGCGAATGCTCTCGGCCATCAGCACGGCGCCGGCGGCCCATTCCCCACCAAAGCCGAAACCCTGGATGGCCTTGAGCACCAGGAACTGCTCGAAGTTCTGCGCGAAGGCCGAGGCGAATGTTGCGATGGAAAACCACAGCACCGTGATCTGCAGCGTGCGTACGCGGCCGAAGCGGTCGGTTAGCGCACCGGCAATCCAGCCGCCCAGTGCCGAGGCCACCAGCGTGACGCCCGACACCAGCCCAGCCTCGGTCTTGTCGATGTGCCACGCCGCAATGATGGTGGGAATGACGAGGCTGAACATCTGCACGTCGAGCGCATCGAGTGCCCAGCCGCCAAAGCACGCCCAGAAGGTGCGCTTCTCCCCTTTTGAAATCTCCTTGAACCAGCCGAACATGCGGTCTCCTCCAGGTGACGTAAGCGATACTCGAAACACGTATTGCTCTAGTCATATATATGAATAGATGAATTCTAGGGCTAACTGTCAAACGACGCAGTTGGTGTTAACCCCCTCAGGGCGGGGCGGGAGGACTCACGGCGCCCTAAAGTTTCTAATGACTTGACCGTATTGCGTGTCAGGGCAATTTTTCGGTTTGGATATGGGAACGGTACTGTTGCTTGAGGACGAGGTCGGGTTGCGCGAAGAAATTGCGGCCTTCCTGACAAAACGTGGTTGGACCGTCAGCCAGGCCGGTACGGTGGCGGAGTTTCGAGAACTGGCATTGCAAGCCAGTATTGCCGTCGTCGACGTGATGTTGCCGGATGGCAATGGGTTCGAGGCGGCCAGTTGGTTGCGGGAGCAGCAGAACGGCTGCGGCATCGTCATGCTGACCGCCCGCGGTGACACCCAGGACAAGGTTGCAGGCCTGGGCGGCGGTGCTGACCACTATCTGGTTAAGCCGATCAAGCTTCTGGAACTCGATGCGATCCTCCGAGCGCTGAGCCGTCGGGTGGTGACAAACTGGCGCCTTGAGCGGCAGGCTGGGGCGCTTGTGGCCCCACAGGGCAGCCGCCTTGAGGTTTCTTCCAGCGAGAGTCGTCTGCTCGAACTCCTCGCGCGTCATCCGACGCAGCCAGTCAGCCGCCGTCAGATTGCAGAGATCTTGGGCTACGAATGGCTCGACTATGACGAGCGGCGGCTTGAGACGATGGTCAGCCGCCTACGTCAACGCTGGCGCAACGTCGCGGGTACTGTGCTGCCTCTCAAGACAGCCCATCGCCTTGGCTACGCTTTTGCGGAGCCGATCTCGTTGGCCTGAGATCCAGCCGCGATCGCCGGCAGGAAAATGGTCACGCGGCAGCCGCGCCCCGGCGTGCTGTCCAGGCGCAGGCTGCCCTCTTGCATTTCGACCATACGCCGGGCCAGCGGAAGGCCCAGCCCGGTGCCGGGCTTCTGGCCCACGTTCTGGCCTCGATAGAAGCGCTCGAAAACGTGCGGAAGATCGGCCGGCCCGATGCCTGGCCCGTCATCCTCCACCTGCAGTTCAACACCATCGCTCAACCGCTTTCCGCGCAGCACGATGCGGGTGCCCCGGGGCGTGTACTTCACGGCGTTGTCGGCGAGCGTGCGCAGCACCAGGCGCAGCAGGCTGGCATCGCACATGAACGCTTCGTCCAAGTCTTGTGTTTCGACTTCGAGGCGATGCCCTTCCGACAGCAAGCTGGCGGCAGCGGCGGCGTCCTTCATGAGGATCGCCAGATCAGTTGGCGCCGCGTGGGAGCTGTGCCGCAGCAGTTCGAAGCCATCCTCATGCAGTGAATCGTTCAGCAGCACGGTCAAGCGCTGTGTGGCGCGGAGGATCTTCTGGTAGCGAGCGGTGGTCAGCGGGTCGGCGTGCGGATCATCCAGGTCGAGGTTCTGCGCGGTGGCGTCGATCACGGCCAGCGGCGTGCGCAGCTCGTGCGAGACCGTGGCCAGGAATTGCCGCTGCTCTTCCTGTGCGCGGCGCTCGAGGGAGAGCGCGCCCTCGACTTGCGCCATGGCTTCGCGGAGCTCTTGTGTGCGCAACGCAACCTTGGTTTCCAAGTCGCGCTCGGCTTGCCGCGTGACCCGCAATGCCTCGGCTTGGGCGGCCTCTTTCTCGCTGCGCAGATCGGTGTAGCGCCAAGTGATGGCCGAATTCATGATGAGCAGGAACGCCACCATGCCGATGTAGTTGGCATTGTCGACAAACAGGCCGGGTGCGATCCAGCCGTCATTGCGCGCCAGGCGCAGGGCGGTCCCGCCAAGCAGCAGGAAAAGCACCAGAAGCAGCACCCTGGCGGTCTTGTGGCCGTGCCAGGTCATCCAACCGGCAACGGCCATCAGGGCGCCGATGATGAGCGCCTGCCAGAGCAGGTATAGCGGACGAATCCACCAGACATTGTCGAACAGCAGCCAAGGGGCAGAGGCCAGGGCCACGACCCAGGTCGTCAAGGAAAAGCCAATCGCCCAGCGCCGCAAGCTCGATTCGAACAGGCCGAGGTAATGCGCCATGAACAGCGCGCCCAGCGGCACCGCGCAGAACCAGCTCACCACGTAGAGCCCATCGTTGAACAAAGGCCAGTTGCTCAGAAGGTACTGATAGGTGAAACCCTCTGCGCCCAGCGAGGTGAGCAGGTTGGCAAGCACGGTCAGGCAGAACAGGCCGAACGAGCTGTTGCGCGTCACCCAGTAGAACCACCCGCTGGTAATCAGCAGCACCAGGTGCGCCGCATAGAACAGACCGAACAGCAGCAGTTCGCCGTCAATGAAGGAGATGAAGGCGTCGGGTGACCACAGCACCATGGGAAAGCTCATCGTGCTGGTGCTGCGCACACGCACATACACGGTAACGGGCTGCTCGGCCGGCAGGTTGAGCAGGAAAACCGGCGTGCGGTGGGAGATGTCGCGCCCTTCGACCGGTTGCCGGTCGCCGGCGACATGCGCGCGATAGCCGCCGCCCGGCTCAGGCGTGTAGAGGGTGACGTCGTCGAGCAGGGCTGAGTTCAACTGCAGCAGCCATTGCGGTGACGCGTTCGCCGGCCGCAACAGCGTGATGCGTAGCCACGCGCTGCCTTGCCGGTAGCCCAATGCTGGCTGCGTATTCTGTACGCGGAAAGCCGCGGCGATGTCGGGCTGCGTCATCTGCTCGACGGCAAGCTTGTCCTGCGGATCGAGCAGCAGCGCCCACTGGCGATTGAGCTCGACCTTGCCCGAGACCGGCACGCGCAGTTCAGCCTGGGCCGTGCCCGGCAGGAGGGCTGCCAATAGCGCGATGAAGATCGACCACAGCAGGGCGGTGCCTGCGCGCGCATATTCGTGACACCGGCTGTTGTGCCGTGTCCACCACCTACCGTTCTTCAAACCTTCCTCCAGTCACGCGCTGCCTCACTGCCATACCACTGAGCTGTGCGGCGCAGAGGCGCCTGCCGCCGCCGCGGGACTATAGCCCAAGCGCGGGCACTTCAGGCGCCCAAGGCGTCCATGTCAGAACTTGTCAGCTTTGCTTGCAGCCTGCTGGCTAGAGTGGGTACGCATGCGATATGGGGCAAGACCGGTACCTAGCTACTCGATCCGGTCGACTTCAATGTCGCGGTTTCCGGAGGTGAGCTTTCCGGCACGACGCTGAGCCCGCGGTTGGCGACAGCGACAAGAACTGAGATGGGTGGTCAAGACCGGTTTGCATAGCGCGAGCGTTTTCATGGAAGGCACGGTCTTGATGCGCGCTGGCCCATGCCCGAAACCAGCCATCCCCTGCGATTTCAGGGGTGGTTCATTTGAATATCAATCTCATGAAAACCAATACTGTGTACCGTGTCCGGCTCTGCGCTGCGGCGGCCATTTCTCTCTTCCTGGTGGCCTGCGGCGGCGGGGACGATACGCCTAACGCGAGTGCAGCTCCCCAGGCCCCTGCAACGCCCACTACCCCCACGTACACGATTGGGGGCACCATCGCCGGTCTGCAGTCCGGCACGAAGCTGGTGCTGCTGAACAACGGCGGCGATGCGCTGACCCAATCGGCCAACGGTGCATTTACCTTTGCAACGTCGGTTGCCTTCAACACGGGCTACGCTGTATCGGTAGGTACCCAGCCGCTGGGACAATCCTGCACGGTGAGCAATGGCAGCGGCACGGCTACCGCCAACATAACCAACGTGGCGGTGACCTGCGCGGCCGCTCAGGCGCAGGTTACCGCGCTGGCCGGCTCGACCACGAAAGGCCACGCTGACGGCACCGGCTCTGCCGCGTCCTTCTTTGGCCCAATCGGGGTGGCGGTGGATGCCAGCGGAAACCTCTACGTGGCCGACTCCAACAACAACATGATCCGCAAGATCACGCCGGCGGGTGTGGTGTCCACGCTGGCCGGTTCGACGACGGCGGGCCACGCCGACGGCACCGGCTCTGCCGCGTCCTTCTACCAACCAATCGGCCTGGCGGTGGACGCTAGCGGCAACGTTTACGTAGCCGACTCCAACAACAACATGATCCGCAAGATCACGCCGGCGGGTGTGGTGTCCACGCTGGCCGGTTCGACGACGGCGGGCCACGCCGACGGCACCGGCGCTGCCGCGTCCTTCAATATCCCATCCTGCGTGGTGGTGGATGCCAGCGGCAACCTCTATGTAAGCGACGCCTTCAACAACCAGATCCGAAAGATCACGCCGGCGGGCGTGGTGTCTACGCTGGCTGGTTCGACGACGGCCGGCCACGCCGACGGCACTGGCTCTGCCGCGTCCTTCAGCGCCCCACGTGGCATGGCGTTTGACGCTAGCGGCAACCTCTACGTGGCCGACCAAGGCAACAGCATGATCCGCAAGATCACGCCGGCAGGCGTGGTGTCCACGCTGGCCGGCTCGACCACGCGTGGCTTTGCCGACGGAACTGGCTCTGCTGCATCCTTCGCCAACCCAAGCGGCGTGGCAGTGGATGCCAGCGGCAACGTGTACGTAGCTGACTATGCCAACAACGAGATCCGCAAGATTACCCCGGCGGGCGTGGTGTCGACGCTGGCTGGCTCGACCACGAGCGGCTCCGCCGATGGCACCGGTTCCGCTGCATCCTTTAACGGCCCATATGGCGTGGCAGTGGATGCCGGTGGCAACGTTTACGTGGCCGACGTCTTCAACAACATGATCCGCAAGCTTGTACCGGTGCAGTAGAGGGCGCAGTGCGGATGAGGCCGGGCGAGATGACGGCATTGCGGTTGCCTCGGCCCCCTCAACTGTTCGCCCAGCGCGATGGGACGCGCGTGCCGTCGGTCCATGCCGCGTAAGAACAACCTGAGCCTTACCGCAAGGTGAGCAACGCAAGTCGCCCGGCGCTTTGTTGCGCAAACGATCAACCTGTGCCGGCGGCAACTGTTATCGACCAATTCCCTGCCATTTCAGGGGGGGCCCAATTGGATATGAATCTCATGAAGCCCAACACTGTGTGCCGTGTCCGCCTTTGCGCTGCAGCGGCCATTTCTCTCTTCCTGGTGGCCTGCGGCGGCGGGGACGATACGCCTAACGCGAGTGCAGCTCCCCAGGCCCCTGCAACGCCCACTACCCCCACTACCCCCACTACCCCCACTACCCCTACCCTCACGTACACGATTGGTGGCACCGTTGCGGGCCTGCTGTCCGGCACGAAGCTGGTGCTGCTGAACAACGGCGGCGATGCGCTGACCCAATCGGCCAACGGTGCATTTACCTTTGCAACGCCGGTGGCCTTCAATGCGGGCTACGCCGTATCGGTAGGCACCCAGCCGCTGTGGCAGTCCTGCGCGCTGAGCAATGGTAGTGGCACGGCCACGGCCAACATGACCAACGTGGCGGTGACCTGCGCGGCCGCTCAGGCGCAGGTTACCGCGCTGGCCGGCTCGACCACGAAAGGCTATGCCGACGGCACTGGCTCTGCTGCGTCCTTCTCCTTTCCCTATAGTGTGGGGGTGGACGCCAGCGGCAACGTCTACGTGGGTGACTGGGGCAACAACGTGATCCGCAAGATCACGCCGGCGGGCGTTGTGTCCACCCTTGCGGGTTCGGCCAAGCCTGGCTTTGCCGACGGTACCGGCGCCGCTGCGTCTTTCAACGGCCCAGGCGGTGTGGCGGTGGACGCTAGTGGCAACGTCTACGTAGCCGACCATGGCAACAACACCATCCGCAAGATCACGCCGGCGGGCGTGGTCTCCACGCTGGCGGGCTCGCCTTTCCCTGGCTATGCCGACGGCACCGGCGCCGCCGCGTCCTTCTACTACCCGACCGGTATAGCGGTGGATGGCAGCGGCAACGTGTATGTGGCCGACCGCAACAATCATGCGATCCGCAAGATCACGTCAGCGGGCGTGGTATCTACCCTGGCGGGTTCGACCACGCCTGGCTCTGCCGATGGCACCGGCACCGCCGCATCCTTCCGCTTCCCCAATAACCTGGCGGTGGACGCCAGCGGCAACGTCTATGTGGCCGACCAAATGAACAACACCATCCGCAAGATCACGCCGGCGGGCGTGGTGTCCACGTTGGCCGGCACGACCACAAGCGGTCATGCCGACGGCCCCACTGCTACCGCGTCATTCAACAGCCCAACCGGCGTGGTGGTGGACGCCAGCGGCAACGTCTACGTGACCGACGCGGGCAACTCGAGGATTCGCAAGATCACGCCGGCAGGCATGGTGTCCACCCTGGCCGGCTCGCTGTCTGGCCACGCCGACGGCATCGGTTCCGCTGCATCCTTTTCCGGCCCGGAAGGCTTGGCGATAGACGCCAGCGGCAACCTATACGTGGCTGACTCCAGCAACAACATGATCCGCAAGCTTGTACCGGTGCAGTAGAGGGCGCAGTGCGGATGAGGCCGGGCGAGGTGACGGCATTGCGGTTGCCTTCGTCCCTTGAGCCATTCGCGTGGATCAAGGGGCGGCAACACGCCGTCTGCATGTGCCGGGTGCCGTAAGTCGACATCCATCTTCCCGCGCGCAAGCGATCGGCCTCAGAGAGCGGGAGGCCGACGCACGGCGCCAGTGAGTCGAATCGTACTGGGCCTGCGCACGCGCATATCCGCTGCACAGGCCGTTGCTCAATTGCCACTGAGACTGCTCTTCAAATCCTCCCCACGCACGCAATTTCGCGCTGCATTACCACCAGTCCGCGCGCTGCGGTAGCTCATGTCAGGACTTGTCAGCTTTGCCCGCAGCCCCTTGGCTAGAGTGGGCGCCTGTAAAAAAGCGTTCGACTTGTCTCTCCAATGCGCAATCCCGCCTCCCGCTTTTCTGGTCGCATGCCTGCAGGCATGCGGCAACTTGTTGGCCTGTGGCTGACCACGCTGGCCGCCGCTCCGGCCCTGGCGCAGACGCCACCCGATGCCGGCGCGCTGCGCCAGCAGATCGAGCCCGCTTTGCCTCCGGCCCTGCCTCAGCCCGTGGCGCCGGACCGCACCGCACCGCTGCCACCTATGCGGCAGCAAGGCGAGGCGACCGTTACCGTCAAGGCATTCCGCTTTGCCGGCAATACCTTGATGAGCGAGGCGCAGCTTGCGCCGGTGGTTGCAGGCTTTCTGGGCCGCGCGTTGAGCTTCAACGAACTGCAGGCTGCGGCCACAGCCGTGGCCAACGCTTATCGTGACGCAGGCTGGGTTGTGCGGGCCTATCTGCCCGCGCAGGACGTGCAGGCGGGCGTGGTCACCATCCAGGTGGTGGAAGGGGTGTTCGGCGGTGTGCGCATCGAAGGGGCTGGGCCGCAGCGCGTGAGCCGCGAGCGCATCTTGAATACCTTTGCGGCGCAGCAGGCGGTAGGCCAGCCGCTGAATACGCAAACGCTGGATCGGGCATTGCTGCTGGCGAACGATCTGCCGGGCGTGTCGCTGGTGGGGCGTCTGCAGCCCGGCGCGCAGGAGCAGGAAACGGATCTGGCGCTGAACTTCGTGCAGACGCCGCTGGCGACGGGCGATGTGGCGATCGACAACCAGGGCGCGCGCTCTACCGGCGCAGTTCGGCTGGTGGGCAACGCCAGCGTGAACAGCTTGGCGGGACTGGGCGACCAACTGCTGGCCAACGGCCTGTTGAGTGAAGGCTATCGCTACGCAAGGCTGGGCTATACCGTGCCGGTGGGCTACGACGGCTGGCGCGTTGGCGCCAACGCCTCACGGCTGGATTACCGGCTGGTGACCGACGACTTCAAGGCACTGGGCGCACGCGGCAACTCCAACACGGTTGGCCTGGAGGCCAGCTATCCGCTCATCCGCTCGCGCCAGCGCAACCTGTACTTCGTCGTCAACTACGACCACAAGACCTACGACAACGAGGCCAACCAGGTCACCACCAGTCGCTATTTCGACAACACACTGAGCCTGGGTCTGAGCGGCAATGCGTTCGACAACCTGGGGCGCGGTGGCTCCAACACGGCCAGCGCGATCTTCACTGGCGGCAACCTGAACCTGGGCCAGTCGCCCACGCAAGCGGCAGACGCCATGACCGCGCGCACGGCGGGCCAATTTCTGAAGTTGCGCTACGGCCTGTCGCGTCAACAGGTGCTGACCGATGCGTTGTCGGCCACGGCCTCGCTGTCGGGGCAGATGGCCAGCAAGAACCTGGATTCTTCCGAGAAGTTCTATCTGGGCGGTCCCAGCGGCGTGCGCGCGTACCCGATTGGTGAGGGCGGCGGCAGCGAGGGGCAAATGGTCAACCTGGAGCTGCGCTGGCGCTTGCCCTATGGCGTGTCGCTGTCGGGCTTCTATGACTGGGGCCACGTCACCATCAACCGCGACAACAACTTCCCTGGCGCGCCGCTGGTCAACAGCGTCCACCTGCAAGGGGCGGGGCTGGGCGTGCAATGGCAGCCCGGTCGCGGTGTGAACCTGGGCGCTGTCTGGGCGCATCGCATTGGCGGCAATCCCAACGCCACGCCGTCTGGCAAGGATCAGGACGGCTCCCTGATCAAAAACCGCGTTTGGCTGACCGCCAGCCTGTCGTTCTAATTTCCCTGGATTCCAAGCATGAACAAGATCTATCGCCTGGTTTGGAGCGAGCTCGTGCGCGCCTGGATCGTTGTGGCAGAAACCGCGCGAGGCCGTGGCAAGGCCGGCCGCCGCTTGGGCGGCGGCGCAAGGCGTATCCGCCTGGCCCTCAAGCGGCTGGTGGTAGCACTGACCAGCATCGGCCTGGCGCATGCCGCGCCGCCGGCACCGAACCAACTGCCCATCGGCGGGCAGGTAACGGCCGGGCAGGCCAGCATCAGCACCAGCGGCAACACGATGAACGTCACGCAGACCTCGCAGAACGCGGTGGTCAACTGGCAGAGCTTCAATCTGGGTAGTGCCGCCACGGTCAACTTCCAGCAGCCTTCGGCCAGCGCGGCCATCCTCAACCGCGTGCTGGACAGCAACCCCAGCCAGATCTACGGCCATATCAACGCGCCGGGGCAGGTGTTCTTCGTCAACCCGTCGGGGATGTATTTCGGGCCGACGGCCAGCGTCAACGTCGGCAGCCTGGTGGCGACCACGCACGGCATCAGCAACGCCGACTTCATGGCGGGCAACTACCGCTTCACGCGCAATGGGGCCACGGGCAGCGTTGTCAATGATGGGCAGATCAACGCGGCACTGGGCGGCTATATCGCGCTGCTGGCACCGGAAGTGCGCAACCACGGCGTGGTCGTCGCCCAGCTTGGTACCGTCGCGCTGGCAGCGGGCGAGACGTACGAACTGCAGTTCAGCGGCAACCACACGCTGGCCAACATCCAGGTGACGCCTGCCACCATCGCCGCGCTGGTGGAGAACGGCAACGCCGTACGTGCGCCTGGCGGGCTCATCATCCTGTCGGCGCAGGCGGTTGACCGCCTGCAGGGCGGCGTGGTGCGCAACACCGGCACGCTGGAGGCCACGGGCCTGACCAGTGACGGCGGCACCGTGCGCCTGCTGGCCAGCGACACCATCCAGCAGAGCGGTGCCATCAACGCTGATGCAGCCGCGCAGAGCGCAGGCAAGGGCGGCAGCGTAATCGCGATCGCAGACCTGGGCAACGCCAACAGTCAGACCACAGTGGATGGCACCATCAGCGCACGCGGTGGCAATCTCGGTGGCGATGGCGGCTTCGTGGAGACGTCAGGCTCGCACGTGAAGATCGCGGACAGCGCGATGGTGGATACGCGTGCGCCGCAGGGGCGGACCGGCAACTGGCTGATCGACCCGAACAACTACAACATTGCAGCATCGGGCGGCGACATTACAGGCGCTGCACTGAGCGCGAAGCTGGCCACCAGCAACATCACAATCAGCTCCACTGATGGCGCCACGACGGGCAACAGCTCCACCGATAACGGCAGCATCAATGTGAACGATGCGGTGACGTGGAATGCCAACACGCTGACGCTGAACGCACAGAACAACATCAACTTCAACGCCGTTGCCAGCGTGAGCGGCCAGGGCTCGCTGGTGATGAACACCGGTACCTCGGTCAGTGGCGGTACTGTGCGCATGGGCGTGAGCCTGAATGCTAGTGGCTTCACGGGGCGGCTCGACTTCAGTTCAAGCGGCAGCCTGACCATCAATGGCAATGTCTACACACAGATCACGTCGCAGACGGACTTGCAGAACCTGTCGCTGAATGGTCACTACTTTCTCGGCGGCGACGTAGCACTGAGTGGAGTCTTCACCCCAATCGGCATGGCCGGCGCCAACCTTGGTGCATTCACCGGTGCGTTCGATGGGCTGGGGCACCAGATCACGGGGCTGGAAATCAACCTGCCGACCACCGACCAGGTGGGACTGTTCTCGCAGAACAAGGGCGCCATCCGCAATGTTGGCGTGGTGCTGGGGGCGGCAGGGGTGGCTGGGCAGGGCGACGTGGGCGGCCTGGTCGGTTATCAGAGTCAGGGGAGCATCGACAATAGCTATGTCACTGGCAGCGGGACGGTCACGGGTTCCGCTGACAACGTTGGCGGGCTGGTGGGGCGCATGGAAGGCGGCCTCGCCCATAGCTATGCCGCGGTCAATGTGTCGGCTCCGGGTGCCAATAACGTGGGTGGCGTGGCTGGCTATGTCACTGGAGCTCCAGGTTTGGTCACCTGGAACTACGCCACGGGTTCCGTGATCGGCAATACCTACGTTGGTGGGCTGATCGGCAGCATCGACACCCTGAGCGGCATTAGCACGAGCTTCTCGACCGGGGCGGTCACAGGCGTGGACAGCGTCGGCGGCCTGATTGGCGCCATACCATCGGGTGTCATCAGCTATAGCTACGCCACGGGTGCCGTGACCGCCAGCGGAGGCGCCGCAGGCGGGCTGCTAGGCACCTACACGGGGGAGGGCGCCGGAATGTATGGCGGAGCGAGCATCTGGGACAGCTACGCAACGGGAGCGGTGACCGGCATGTCGGCAGCAGGCGGCTTGGTCGGAAGGGCTTCGGATGGACTCATCATTCAGTATGTCTACGCTGCTGGGCGTGTGAAAACGACTGACATTAGCGGAACTACCGGCGGCCTTGTCGGGTATCTTCAACTCACTCAGGTGACAAGTGGCCCCTCCATCAACGGCCACTGGGATGGTCAGACGACTGGCCAGAACAGGATGACGGACTATGGGCAGCAAACCGGTATGGATGGCTTGCCTGTTTATATCCCGGACACGGGGATGTGGTTGACGACCGCGGCCATGAAGGACCCGACTGGCGCTTTGAAGTACATGCTGGCCAGGAAGCTGGGCACGGGGCCGTCGGACGGGCCGGTGTGGGGCTTTCCGGCGACGAGTGCGGTCAACCAGGGGTACGCCGTACTCTGCATTTTCGGTAACTGCGCACCCAGCAGCAGCTCGGGCTCATCGAGCGGTTCGGGTTCATCGAGCGGTTCGGGCTCGTCGAGCGGATCGGGTTCATCGAGCGGTTCGGGCTCGTCGAGTGGTTCGGGTTCATCGAGTGGTTCGGGGTCATCGAGTGGTTCGGGGTCATCGAGCGGTTCGGGTTCATCGAGTGGTTCGGGGTCATCGAGCGGTTCGGGTTCATCGAGCGGTTCGGGGTCATCGAGCGGATCGGGTTCATCGAGTGGTTCGGGGTCATCGAGCGGTTCGGGCTCGTCGAGCGGTTCGGGTTCATCGAGCGGTTCGGGCTCGTCGAGCGGTTCGGGTTCATCGAGTGGTTCGGGGTCATCGAGCGGATCGGGCTCATCGAGCGGTTCGGGTTCATCGAGTGGTTCGGGGTCATCGAGCGGTTCGGGTTCATCGAGCGGTTCGGGTTCATCGAGTGGTTCGGGGTCATCGAGCGGATCGGGCTCATCGAGCGGATCGGGGTCATCGAGCGGTTCGGGGTCATCGAGCGGTTCGGGTTCATCGAGCGGTTCGGGTTCATCGAGCGGTTCGGGTTCATCGAGCGGTTCGGGCTCGTCGAGCGGATCGGGTTCATCGAGCGGATCGGGATCGTCGAGCGGCTCGGGATCGTCGAGCGGCTCGGGATCGTCGAGCGGCTCGGGATCGTCGAGTGGTTCCGGATCATCGAGCGGCTCGGGCTCATCGAGTGGATCGGGTTCTTCTAGCGGTAGTGGATCATCCGGCAGTTCGTCGGGAAGCTCCGGATCGTCGAGTGGATCCCCAGTACCGATTCCGCCGCCTCCGCCGCCTCCAGCACCTGTTCCAGTGCCGATGCCGTCACCGCCGCCTCTGGATTCACCCTCTGGCAGTTCGAGCGGCAGCGGTTCGTCCTCCGGTAGTGGCTCATCGTCTGGTAGCGGCAGTTCATCCAGCGGCAGCGGTTCCTCGTCCGGCAATGGCGGTTCGTCGAGCAGCAGCTCCAGTGGCGGCAAGCCCGATGACGCGGGCTCTTCGAGTGGCAGCGGATCGTCCAGCGGAAGCGGTTCCTCGTCTGGCAACGGCGGTTCGTCGAGCGGCAGCTCCAGCGGCGGCAAGCCCGATGACGCGGATTCCTCGAGCGGCAGCGGTTCGTCCAGCGGCAGTGGCTCGTCGTCTGGCAACGGCAGTTCCTCGAGCGGTAGCTCCAGCGGTGGCAAGCCCGATGACGCGGGTTCCTCGAGCGGCAGCGGTTCGTCCAGCGGCAGTGGCTCGTCGTCTGGCAACGGCAGTTCCTCGAGCGGTAGCTCCAGCGGTGGCAAGCCGGACAACACAAGCTCGTCGAGCGGCAGCGGTTCGTCCAGCGGTAGCGGCTCCTCGTCTGGCAACGGCGGTTCGTCGAGCGGCAGCTCCAGCGGCGGCAAGCCCGATGACGCGGGCTCTTCGAGTGGCGGAGGTTCGTCCAGCGGAAGCGGTTCCTCGTCCGGCAACGGCGGTTCGTCGAGCAGCAGCTCCAGTGGTGGCAAGCCCGATGACGCGGGCTCTTCGAGCGGCGGTGGTTCGTCTAGCGGCAGTGGCTCGTCGTCCGGCAATGGCAATTCCTCGAGCGGCAGCGGTTCGTCCAGCGGCGGTGGCTCGTCGTCTGGCAATGGCAGTTCCTCGAGCGGCAGCTCCAGTGGTGGCAAGCCCGATGACGCGGGCTCTTCGAGCGGCGGTGGTTCGTCTAGCGGAAGTGGCTCCTCGTCCGGCAGTGGCAGTTCGTCGAGCAGCAGTGGTTCGTCCAGTGGCGGAGGCTCATCATCGGGTAACGGCGGTTCATCCAGCGGTAGCGGCTCCTCGTCTGGCAACGGCGGTTCGTCGAGCGGCAGCTCCAGCGGCGGCAAGCCCGATGACGCGGGCTCTTCGAGTGGCAGCGGATCGTCCAGCGGAAGCGGCTCGTCGTCTGGCAACGGCGGTTCGTCGAGCGGCAGCTCCAGTGGTGGCAAGCCCGATGACGCGGGTTCCTCGAGCGGCAGTGGCTCGTCCAGCGGTAGCGGCTCGTCATCGGGTAACGGCAGTTCCTCGAGCGGTAGCTCCAGCGGTGGCAAGCCGGACAACACAAGCTCGTCGAGCGGCAGCGGTTCGTCCAGCGGCAGTGGCTCCTCGTCCGGCAACGGCAACTCGTCGAGCAGCAGCTCCAGCGGTGGCAAGCAGGACAACGCAAGCTCCTCGAGCAGCGGTGGCTCGTCGTCCGGCAATGGAAGCTCGTCGAGCAGCAGTTCCAGTGGCGGCAAGCCCGATGACGCGGGCTCTTCGAGCGGCGGAGGTTCGTCCAGCGGAAGCGGTTCCTCGTCCGGCAACGGCGGTTCGTCGAGCGGCAGCTCCAGCGGTGGCAAGCCCGATGACGCGGGCTCTTCGAGTGGCAGCGGATCGTCCAGCGGAAGCGGCTCGTCGTCCGGCAATGGCAGTTCCTCGAGCGGCAGCTCCAGTGGTGGCAAGCCCGATGACGCGGGCTCTTCGAGCGGCGGTGGTTCGTCCAGCGGAAGCGGTTCCTCGTCTGGCAACGGCGGTTCGTCGAGCGGTAGCTCCAGCGGTGGCAAGCAGGACAACGCAAGCTCCTCGAGCAGCGGTGGCTCGTCCAGCGGCAGCGGCTCCTCGTCCGGCAACGGCAACTCGTCGAGCAGCAGCTCCAGTGGCGGCAAGCCCGATGACGCGGGCTCTTCGAGCGGCGGTGGTTCGTCCAGCGGAAGCGGTTCCTCGTCTGGCAACGGCGGTTCGTCGAGCGGTAGCTCCAGCGGTGGCAAGCAGGACAACGCAAGCTCCTCGAGCAGCGGTGGCTCGTCCAGCGGCAGCGGCTCCTCGTCCGGCAACGGCAACTCGTCGAGCAGCAGCTCCAGTGGTGGCAAGCAGGACAACGCAAGCTCCTCGAGCAGCGGTGGCTCGTCCAGCGGCAGTGGCTCGTCGTCCGGCAATGGCGGTTCGTCGAGCAGCAGCTCCAGCGGCGGCAAGCCCGATGACGCGGGCTCTTCGAGCGGCGGTGGTTCGTCTAGCGGAAGTGGCTCCTCGTCCGGCAGCGGCGGTTCATCCAGCGGTAGCGGCTCCTCGTCTGGCAATGGCGGTTCGTCGAGCAGCAGCTCCAGCGGCGGCAAGCCGGATGATGTGAGTTCGTCGAGCGGCGGTGGCTCGTCCAGCGGCAGCGGCTCCTCGTCCGGCAACGGCAACTCGTCGAGCAGCAGCTCCAGCGGCGGCAAGCCCGATGACGCGGGTTCATCGAGCGGCAGCGGTTCGTCCAGCGGCGGTGGCTCGTCGTCTGGCAATGGCAGCTCGTTGAGTAGCAGCTCCAGCGGTGGCAAGCAGGACAACGCAAGCTCCTCGAGCAGCGGTGGCTCGTCCAGCGGCAGTGGCTCCTCGTCCGGCAACGGCAACTCGTCGAGCAGCAGCTCCAGCGGCGGCAAGCCCGATGACGCGGGTTCATCGAGCGGCAGCGGCTCCTCGTCCGGCAATGGAAGCTCGTCGAGCAGCAGTTCCAGTGGCGGCAAGCCCGATGACGCGGGCTCTTCGAGTGGCGGTGGTTCGTCCAGCGGTAGCGGCTCTTCGTCCGGCAGTGGCAGTTCGTCGAGCAGCAGTGGTTCGTCCAGTGGCGGCGGCTCATCATCGGGTAACGGCGGTTCATCCAGCGGTAGCGGCTCCTCGTCTGGCAATGGCGGTTCGTCGAGCAGCAGCTCCAGCGGCGGCAAGCCCGATGACGCGGGCTCTTCGAGCGGCGGTGGCTCGTCCAGCGGCAGCGGTTCCTCGTCCGGCAATGGCGGTTCGTCGAGCAGCAGCTCCAGCGGCGGCAAGCCCGATGACGCGGGTTCCTCGAGTAGCGGTGGTTCGTCCAGCGGTAGCGGCTCGTCGTCCGGCAATGGCAGTTCCTCGAGCAGCAGCTCCAGCGGCGGCAAGCCCGATGACGCGGGCTCTTCGAGCAGCAGCGGTTCGTCCAGCGGCAATGGCTCGTCGTCCGGCAATGGCAGTTCGTCGAGCGGTAGCACCTCGCCGTCAAGCGATGCTGCTGCGCAGTCCGGCCGCCGTGCAGCTACCGACAGCACCAACGGCCCCGCTGATGATCCGAACGGCATCTCGGTCACGGTAAGCCTCAAGACTTCGGGCCATCCGACCGATCTCATTGCGGTGTCGGTGCCGAAGGCAATGGCGCGGCCGGGCAGCCACTTCCGCTTTGTGCTGCCCGCACAGGCGGTGCCAGGTGCGGCGAAGGTGACGCTGGCCGATGGCCAGGCCCTGCCTGCGTGGCTGCGCTTCACGCCACAGTCGCGCGCGTTCACCGCCACGTCTGTGCCGGCCGGAGCGCTGCCGGTGCAGGCGGTGATGACGGTGGGTGATGTGCGCGTGCCGTTGGTGATCACCGAGCGCAACCAGTAAATGAGGTGGGATGTGACTGAGAACGATGTAGCCCAGGACGGGCGGCGCCAGGCTGGCGCCACGCCGGATGGGGAGCGCGCCGTGGCAGGTGGGCAGGTGGCGACCAGGCCGCGCTCGGCCACCCATGGCGCGGTGGCCGTGGCCGGGCTGGTGGCTTTCTTGCTGGCCCTGGTCATCCTGCATGCCGATCGGCCTTTCGGCGACGATGTAGTGAAGTCCGCGCTCTTCATACTCGGCATGACCTCGGCGGCAGTGCTGCTGGTGGACCTGCTGTGGCTGAAGGCGTATCGCCGCACGTCTACCGGACTGGACTTCGGCCGCGATCATCCGTCGTGGCAGCGCAGCCTGTTCAAGTTCGCTGGCCTGCTTGGTAGTCTGGGTTTCGTCGCGCTGCTGTACTGGCTGTTCCCGGAGTACCACGGCGATTTCTACGACCGCTACTACGCAATGCTGCGGCTCGTGCTGCCGCCGTGGCTGGCCCTGGCGTTACCCTACCTGTACTTCGTCGACCGCAAGATGGCGCAGCCGTTCGACGGCTACTGGCACCTGGGCCGACTGGTGACCATGCAGTGGGACAAGGTGGATGTCCGCATCGTTGGCCAGCATCTGCTGGGCTGGCTGGTGAAGGGTTTCTTCCTGCCGCTGATGTTCGCCTACATGTGCAACGATCTGGCGCGCTTCCTGGCCACCGACTACAGCCAGCTCAATGGCTTCAAGGCCTGGTTCGACCTCTTGTACGGGCTGTTCTACTTCATCGACGTGGGATTGGTGGCAATGGGCTACCTGCTGGCGCTGCGCATCGCCGACACGCACCTGCGTTCGGCCGAGCCGACCATGCTGGGCTGGGCCGTGGCACTGGTTTGCTACGAGCCGTTCTGGTCGTTGTATGGGCGCCAGTACCTAGCCTATGACACGGGTTTCAAGTGGGGCGCCTGGCTGTGGAACACGCCGCTGCTGTACGGCATCTGGGGTAGCGCCATCCTGCTGCTGACGGCCATCTATGTCTGGGCCACGGTCAGCTTCGGCGCGCGTTTCTCCAACCTGACGCATCGGGGCATCATCACCAATGGCCCTTACCGCTGGACCAAGCATCCGGCTTACGTGGCCAAGAACCTGTCGTGGTGGATGATTTCCATCCCCTTCGTGGCGCAAGGTTCGGGCGATGAGGCGTTGCGCCACTGCTTGCTGCTTCTGGCCGTGAACGGCATCTACGTACTGCGCGCGTGGACCGAGGAGCGCCACCTGTCACGCGATCCCGAGTACGTGGCCTACGCCAGATGGATCGACGAGAACGGGCTCTTCCGCTTCCTGCGTCACTTGCCGTCGCAGAATCGGCTGCGTTATCGCGCGGCCTGAGCGGGACGCCGCACCGCTTTGGCGATTGCCGATTTCGGGGGACCAGTCGGCGAGCCTGCAGCCCGTTACCGCTGCCGGGCGAGCACAGCGAGTCGCGCCTGCACGGCCGGGTCGTCGAGCTGCGCACTGGCCGGTCCGGGCAGCCGGCGGCGCCAGTTGGGGTGGGTCTCAATGGTGCTCGGCAGGTTTGGCTGTTCGGTAAGGCCGAACAGGTCTTCCAGCGGTACGACGGTCAACGGTACAGGAGCGGCGGCAGTAAAGGCCGTGGCGGCCGTGGCGAAATCGTCGGCGGTGGCGTCGAGCGCGATGTCGGCATCTGCTGCACTTGCCGCGCCGGCACGCTCCAGTGCCAACCTCAACGTGGTGATGTGCAACGGAGGGGGATTGCCGTATTGCTCGGCCGCGTGATTGTGGTGTGCGAAGGCTTCCACCAGGGCATGCCGATCGGCCATGCGCTGCACGTGCGCCTGGGCTTCGTCCATGCCAGCGGGCAGCAGACCGAGCTTGCCCTGCCAGCGCAGATCGTTGCCGACCCACCAGCCGGCCAACGTGGATAGATCGTGTGTGCTGGTCATGGCCACAGACGTGCGCGCCCAATCTTGTGGTGGGCGGAACGGCTGTCCGGGCACCGCTTCCTCGCGCTCAAACCAGAGGATGCGCATGCCAAGCAGGCCGGTGTCGGCCAGTTGCCCGCGCAACCCGCCCGGCACGGTGCCGAGGTCTTCGCCAATGACGATGCAGCGGTTGCGCCAGGACTCCAACGCAATCAGCCGTAGCAGATCCTGCAGCGGATAGCGCAGGTACACACCGTCCAGCGCGGATGCCCCCTCCGGAATCACCCACAGCCGCATCAGCCCGAGCACGTGGTCGATGCGCACGCCACCCGGCGTGGACATGACTGCGCGCAGCATCTCGATGAAGGCGGCAAATCCGTGCGAGCGCATGGCACGCGGGCTGAAGGTGGTCAGGCCCCAGTTCTGCCCGTGCGTGTTGAAGAGATCGGGCGGTGCGCCAACCGTTACGCCAATCAGGACTTCCTGCTGCCGGCTCCATACATGGCTGCCCGCGCTGTCGGTGCCGATGGCCAGGTCTGCGATCAGGCCGATGGCCATGCCGGCGTCTTCCGCACCGCGTTGCGCGGCGGCTAACTGGCGCGCCGCGGCCCACTGCAAGAACAGATGGAAATCGACGCCCTCCGCATGGTCATGGGCAAAAGCACGTACCGCTGGGTTGGATGGCGACTGATACGCCGCGGGCCACTGCTTCCAATGCCACGTGTGCGGATCGCGGTTGCGTACATGCGCATCGAGCGCCTCGTAGTGCGCGTGGTCGAGCAGGCTCTGGCCGCGTGCGGCGCAGAACGTCCGGAAGTCTTCGCGCAGGCGCTTGACGTTTTCATTACCGGCGGCCGCCTGCTCCCGCATTTGCCGATGCAGCGCGCGTAGTACCGTCAACCGGGCTGTGGCGCTGGCAGGCCAGTCGATCAGTGTTGCCGCTTCCAATCGGGTGTAGACGTCAGTCAGGCCGTTGTCCGCTATCGCTTGTCGAACGGCGTGCTCGCCGAACAGCGCTGCGGGGTCGATCATCGTTGCGTTGAGAAACAGCCGGCTTGATGGTGAATAGGGCGAGTAGCGTTGCGGTTCCGCGCTGAACATGGCATGCACCGGGCTCAGGGCCAGTGCATCGGCACCATGTTGCGCGAGGCTGCGCGCCAGCGCGCCAGCGTTGGCGTAGCTGCCCAATCCGGCAGAGAGCGGGGCCAATTCAGCCGCGGCACGTAAGCCATAGAGCTGCGCTGAAGACCCCCACAGGCGGGCATCCTGTGTGCGCTTGCGTTCGTGCAGCGCATCGGCCACGGCATAGCAGCGTGGTGGGGCAATGGCGAGCGTGGCGTCGATGCTGCTGCCCGCTCCGGTGTCGATGCGCAATCGGTGGTAGCCGGCTGTCGGCACGGGCGCCAATTGCAGCGTGGCGCGATCTCGATCGGCACCGACGGTGCTTTCAACCGTGGCGCCGCCGTGTTCGTACTCGATGCGGTATGGCCGGCCCTCCAGCGCAGCCCGTTGGCGCGGTGCGGTCACCAACTGGATTGGCTGACCGACGATGCCAGTCACCAGCGCAGGCACAGTCACGTTGTCGGCTTCCGCTCGCAACCGCGCATGGCTGTCTGCGACTTGCGCCGCAGTGCTGGCTGGTAGGCCCAGGCAGCCCAGCACCGTGCGCAGTACGTCGTCATTCACACGCATGGCGCAGCCGGCGGCATCTTCCCAGTCAGCCTGCAAGCCGGCCTGTTGAGCGAGTGCATGCAGCGCGCTGTCGGACGGGTGGGGAACATGATTCATCGCGGTGGCTCAGTTGGAGGGTGGTGCCAACAGTGCGATGCAGGTGTATGCCGGTACATGGTGTGTAGCCAGCATGGCGGCCGCGCCGTCGCGCGATTCGTAGAGCAGATCGGCGGGATTGCCGGCCAACGCAGTCGGCAGTGACACTGGCTGCGCCCCCAGGTTGACCGCGAGTGTCAGTACGCTGCCGTCGCCCAGCCGCCATCGCGCCAGCACGCCGGTGGTGCCTAGCGGCACGGCATCCAACGCGTGTGCGCCCACCAGACGCGGGACGATTTGCGCATGGCGCAACGTCAGCAGCTGGTGCGTGCGGTTTAGCCAGGCGAGGTGTTCGGGGTTGGTGAGTTCCGCCTCGCCGGGCCAGGAGGCTTGGTAGGTGCGCTCATCGTTCGGGTCGGGAATGCGCTCGCGTTTAAGTGGGTCGGAGAACGCTGAGAACCGCCCAAGCTCGCGCCGCCGGCCTTCACGCACCGCATCGGCCAATGCGCCGTGGTGGCTGGTGAAGTAATAGAAGGGCCGCAGGCTGCCCCATTCCTCACCCATGAACAGCAGGGGGATTTGTGGGCACAGCAGCAGCAACGTTTGCGCGGCGTGCAGGGCTTCTGGGTGTGCGAGACGTGTCAGTCGTTCACCGAGCGGCCGATTGCCGATCTGGTCGTGGTTTTGCAGATAGAGCACAAAGGCGGTGGGCGGTAGGGTGCCGCTTGGTTCACCACGCGGGGCGCCGTTGTGCAGCGCAGAGGGCTCGCCCTGGTAGCAGAAACCTTCTTGCAGCACACGCGCCAGGCGCTCTGCGGGGGCGTCGGCGTAAGCCGCGTAGTAGGCTTCGTGTTCACCTGTGAGCAAGGCATGCAGGGCGTGGTGACCGTCGTCATTCCACTGGGCTTCGAACGGGCCAGTCTGCGTCGGCTCGGTTGGGCTACGATCCGGCGGGATGGGGGATGTGGTAGCACCACGCAGCAGTGATGCCGCGTTGTTCTCGTTCTCCAGCACAAGATGCACATAGCGCCCGGGCTCGACTGCCTGGCGTACGCGCGCAGCCAACTCGCTCAGCCAGTCGCGCTCACCAATGGCCTGCACGGCATCCAGGCGCAGGCCGTCGAAGCGATATTCCATCAACCACATCAGCGCGTTCTGGATGAAGAACTCGCGCACGGCTGGCTGGCGAAAATCGAACGCAGCGCCCCAGGGCGTGTGTGTGCCTTCATGGAAGAAGCGGCGTGCGTAGTGAACCAGGTAATTTCCATCGGGCCCGAAGTGGTTGTAGACCACATCCAGGAAGACCATCAGCCCGAGGCCATGCGCGGTGTCGATCAGCGCCTTGAGTTCGTCGGGCGAGCCGTAGCTGGCGTCCGGCGCGAACGGCAGCACACCGTCGTAGCCCCAGTTGCGTGCCCCCGGAAATTCCGCCAGTGGCATCAGTTCGATGGCCGTGACGCCAAGGCGCGCCAGCTCGGGCAGCCGTGCACGTACGCCGTTGAAGCCACCCATTGCGCCGACGTGCAACTCGTACAGCACGGTCTCGTGCCAGGGCCGTCCTTGCCAGTCGGCGTGGCGCCACAGGTAGCGTGACGGGTCGACCACCAGGCTGGGGCCGTAGAGGTCTTGCCACTGCGCACGCGCAGCCGGATCGGGCACGGTGATGGTCACACCGTTGCGGTCGGTCACGCGGTATCGGTAGCACAACCCGGCGCCGATTGGCGCAACGGCTGCATACCAGCCGTCGGGTTCAGCCTCCATGCGCACAGTGTTGTTGCCGTTGCGGGCGTGTCCGGCGTCGATTTCGATCCACGCCTCGGTGGCGTCTGGTGCCCACAGGCGAAAGCGCGTGCGATCCGGACCGAGGCACGTGGCGCCAAATGGCAGTTCATGTGTGAAGCGCGCGCGCGGGGCGGGTGGTGACGTGGGTGCGACAGCAGTCATGGTGTGGGTTCCGGGCGATCGTCGACAGGGACGATTGAGGTGAGCATGGCGGCGGGGTTGGCCGGCTCGGGTTTCGCGCTAAGCAGGCGCCGTGCCGCGTGCACAAGGCCGGCCAGTGGAACCGGCAGCCAGGCCGGCCGGCTGGCGGCGTCCGCACCGAGGTGGCGGGCCGCGTCTTCCAGCAGGAACAGATTGAGCAGTTCCGGGTGGATTGGGCATCCGCCGGCATCGGCATAGGTCTGCAGGAAGTGCTCTGCGGCGGCAGCGCGAAAGCGTTCGAGCAGTTGATCGCGGCGCTCCTGCACGGGCCCCGTCACGTGCTCTGGGCCTTGCCGCACGGCTTCCACCACATCGTCCAGCGAATGCAGCAGGCTCGCCACGTCGCGCAGCGGGCTGTCCTTGCGGCGTCGCACCTCGACCGGTAGCGCGGGGTCGCCACCAAAGTTGCCCAGAAATACGTCCCCTTGCGAGACGAGTACCTCGTCGAGGTGGAAATCTCCATGCAGGCGTGACAGCGTTGTACCCAGCCCGGCCTGGGCCGATGCGCCGATGGCCGTCGGCAAGGTGTCTCGTTGCAACAGCAACCATTCGGCGGGTTCGTGCGTAGCGTGCGTGTCTTGCCACGCCTGCACGTGATTCAGCGCTTGGGTGACTTGCTCGCGCACGCGTGCTGTCCAGTTGCGCACATCGTTGGCATGGGCGGGACGTGTGCCGAAGCGCGGGTCGTCGCTCGGTTGCGCCAGCAATGCATGCAGCTCGCCCAGCCGTGTGCCGATGGCGCCGATCTGTGCCAGAAAGCTCGCTAGCGCTTCGTTGGTGTCGGTGCGCGACTCCAGGGCAGCAACGGGAGCCATGGGCACGACCTCGCCGTCGCCTGCGGGCACGGCTTCCGCCTGCACAGCCAACTCGTCGATGGTGCGGCGCAGGTAGTCGAGCGCCCAGTTCCAGGCGTTGCCCTGGTTGGGCACGTAGCGCTGCAAAACCGCCAGCGTGGCAGGTTCGCCCACCGGGCCGGCGTGTGTGATCTCGCCAATGAGTGCCGCGGTGTTGGCGTAGCCGGCGCGGGTGAGGTGGCGTGACATCTCCGCCTCCGGTTGCGTGCCCGGCCAGACGCGGCGCATCAGCTTGACCGTCACCCGATCGTCGATCACCAGTGCGCTGTATGCATGCTCAGGGGCTACCCACTGCACACTCGCATCAGGGGCCAGCGGCAAGTGGGCTTCGGGCGCAGTGGACTTGGCCGCTTCGGCAATGCCGGGTTCCGGCAGAAAACACACTGTGCCGTCGCTGGCCTGCAGCGTGGCGCCACGCACGAGGTTGGCGAGCAGCGCACGGGCGAAGGTTTCGGTGGTGAAGGCGTCGGTCAGGTAACCAACGTGGCGGCCGCGGCGCACGCGGGCGAGTGCGAGTTGCACCGGCAGCGCGGGCAGGGTGGCGGACTCCCATGCAATCGACAGCGGCAGCAGATAACGCTCGATGCGTTCCACGCCATCTGCATCGCACAGCGTGACGACGACTTCGTTGAAGAACACCTCCGGCCGTGTCGCGCCCGCCAGCGGCCGGTTGGTGGACGAAGCATCCACCGGCACCGCCGCACCCCAGGCGAAGCGGGCACTGCGCAGCACGTCCCTTTCATGCGGCACGCTCTCGTGACCAGCAAACCAGCGGCGCATCGGTAGGTAAGTGGGCAGGACTTCGCGTTCGATTGACTGGCGATGTGCTTCACGCTGGCGCGTGTCGGACAGCGTATCCAGCCCCGAGCGCAAGACCAGCGTCATGAACTCTGGCAACTGCTCGGCGGCCGGTTGTGCCCAGTTTGGGCCGGGTTCGTTCTCGCGCAGTTCCAGCCAGAAGAAGGCATAGGGCTGCAGCGTCAGCAGATACGGGAGTTGCCCAACAGGTGGGAACGCCGTGCCGCCAATCAGCTCGATTGGCACACGCTGCGCGTAGTTCGATAGATCCAACTCCACTGCTTGCGAAGCGCGGGAAAGATTCGCCACGCACAGCATTGGCGGTTCATCTGCCAGCGCGCGAATGTAGGCCAGTATCTTGCGGTTGGATGGCTGCAGAAAATGGATGCTGCCGCGCCCGAATACGCGGTGCTGCTTGCGCGTGGCAAGCAGGCGCCGCGTCCAGTTGAGCAGCGAGTGTGCGTCGCGGCTCTGCGCTTCCACGTTCACGGATTCATAGCCGTACAGCGAGCCCATGATGGCCGGCAGTACGAGCTGCTCGGGGTCAGCGCGCGAGAAGCCGCCGTTGCGGTCGGGCGACCACTGCATCGGCGTGCGTACGCCGTCACGGTCGCCCAGATGGATGTTGTCGCCCATGCCGATCTCGTCGCCGTAGTACAGGACGGGCGTGCCGGGCATTGAGAAGAGCAAGCTGTTCATCAGCTCAACGCGGCGTCGGTCGCGCTCGAGCAGCGGCGCCAGGCGGCGACGGATGCCCAGGTTCAGGCGCGCGCGTCGGTCGCTGGCATAGACCTCCCACAGGTAGTCGCGCTCGGCGTCGGTCACCATCTCCAGCGTCAGCTCGTCATGGTTGCGCAGGAAGATCGCCCACTGGCACGCGTGGGGCACGTCCGGCGTTTGCCGCATGATGTCGGTGATCGGAAAGCGATCTTCGCGCGCGATCGCCATGTACATGCGCGGCATCAGCGGGAAATGGAAGGCCATGTGGCATTCGTCGCCTGCACCAAAGTATTCCTGCGTGTCTTCGGGCCACTGGTTGGCCTCGGCCAACAACAGGCGGTTCTTGAACTCGGCATCCATGGCGGCGCGCAGCTTGCGCAGCACGGCATGCGTTTCGGGCAGGTTTTCGTTGGAGGTGCCCTCGCGCTCCACCAGGTAAGGCACCGCGTCCAGCCGCAGGCCGTCCACGCCCAGGTTCAGCCAGAACTTCATCACGCCGATCACGGCCTTGAGCACGCGCGGGTTGTCGAAGTTGAGATCGGGCTGGTGGGAATAGAAGCGGTGCCAGTAGTAGGCATTGGCCACCGGGTCCCATGTCCAGTTGGAGGGCTCGGTGTCGATGAAGATGATGCGCGTGCCGGCGTATTTCTTGTCGTGGTCTGACCACACATAGAAGTCGCGCAATGCCGAACCCGGCTTGGCCCGCCGTGCACGCTGGAACCACGGGTGCTGATCCGACGTGTGGTTGATGACCAGTTCGGTGATGACGCGCAGGCCGCGCGCATGCGCCTCGGTAATCAGGCGGCGCACGTCGGCCATGGAGCCGTAGTCGGGGTGAACTCCGCGGTACTCGGCGATGTCGTAGCCGTCATCGCGCCGCGGCGAGGGGTAGAACGGCAGCAGCCAGATGACGTCCACGCCCAGCTCGGCGATGTAGTCGAGCTTGGAGATCAGGCCGGGGAAGTCACCGATGCCGTCGTTGTTCGAATCGCAGAACGACTTGACATGCAATTGGTAGATGACAGCGTCCTTGTACCAGAGCGGGTCGTCCACCAGCAGCGCGGTCGGGTTGCGCGTCATGACAGGAGATCCTCCATGAGCCGGCGCTGCAGCAGACGGCGAACCTGCGTTCGACCCGTGGGTGCAATGTGGTCGGCGCGCGGCGGGTTGGCGAATCCTGACTTGCGCAAATGCCGTGCCCGCCAGGCTGTGCCCCGCGCGTGGCCAGCAAAGCCCGCAGATCTAACGGGTGGCGGTGCAGGGGCGGCTCGCCCTTGGGGTGCATCGTGCGCAACTTGTGCGCGGGTTTGTAATTTTGGGCCGGAGGTTGTCCAAGAAGCCGTCACCGACTCCGTGTATAATAGTATTTTGTAATCGAATTGATCGTATCAATCAATTTGTACAATGCGACGGGTCACGATACGATCACTCCCGTCGTCAACCCAACCAACCCAACCACTATGTCGCTGATCAATACTCAAGTCCAACCGTTCAAGGCCCAAGCGTTCCACAACGGCAAGTTCATCGAAGTCTCGGATGAGTCGCTCAAGGGCAAGTGGTCCGTGCTGATCTTCATGCCGGCCGCATTCACCTTCAACTGCCCGACTGAAGTGGAAGACGCAGCCGACAACTACGCAGAATTCCAAAAGGCTGGCGCCGAGGTCTACATCGTCACGACCGACACGCACTTCTCGCACAAGGTGTGGCATGAAACCTCGCCGGCCGTGGGCAAGGCGCAGTTCCCGCTGGTGGGCGACCCGACGCACCAACTGACCAACGCCTTTGGCGTGCACATTCCGGAAGAAGGTCTGGCCCTGCGCGGCACGTTTGTGATCGACCCGCAAGGCGTGATCAAGACGATGGAAGTGCACGACAACGCCATCGCCCGTGACGTGAAGGAAACCCTGCGCAAGCTCAAGGCTGCCCAGTTCGTCGCCAACAACCCGGGCAACGTGTGCCCGGCCAAGTGGAACGAAGGCGCGAAGACCATCAAGCCGTCGCTCGACCTGGTTGGCAAGATCTAAGTCGTAAGGCTGTTTCGCTGCGAAGTTGCAGCACGAAAAACGGCCGGCTCTGCCGGCCGTTTGCTTGAGGGCGGCGACATGTGTCGCGCCCTGTCACAGATTCAAAAACGAATAAAGGAAGTCGTCATGCTGGATGCTGATGTCAAGGCCCAACTGAAGGCCTACCTCGAACGCCTCGTGCAGCCCATTGAGCTGGTCGCCAACGTCGATGACAGCGAGGGCTCCCGCGACATGATGGACCTGCTGCGTGATGTGGCCGAGCAGTCCAGCATGATCGTGCTGACCGAACAACGTGACGCAGCCGAGCGTGCGCCGTCGTTCCTGATCCGCCGCACCGGGGCTGATGTGAGCGTGCGTTTTGCTGCGATCCCGACCGGCCACGAGTTCACCTCGCTCGTGCTGGCGCTGCTGCAAGTTGGCGGCTATGCCCCCAAGCTTGAAGCCGACGTCATCGAACAGATTCGCAATATCGAAGGGGATTTCCGCTTCGAGACCTACATGTCGCTCACGTGCCAGAACTGCCCGGACGTGGTTCAGGCGCTGAACGTGATGTCGGTGATCAACCCGCGCATCCAGCACGTTGCCATTGACGGCGCGCTGTATCAGGACGAAATCGAGCAACGCAAGATCATGGCCGTGCCGACCGTGTTCCTGAACGGCGAAACGTTCGGGTCGGGCCGCATGGGTGTGGAAGAAATTCTCGCCAAGATCGATACCGGCGCTGCTGCGCGTGACGCTGAGAAGCTCGCCGCCAAAGAGCCGTATGAGGTGCTGATCGTCGGCGGTGGCCCCGCCGGTGCGGCTGCAGCCGTGTACGCGGCACGCAAGGGTGTGCGCACCGGGGTGGTGGCCGAGCGCTTTGGCGGTCAGGTGCTGGACACGCTGGCCATTGAGAACTTCATCTCCGTATCGGAAACCGAAGGGCCGAAGTTTGCCGCCGCGCTGGAGCAGCACGTGCGCCAGTACGAGGTCGACATCATGAACGCGCAGCGCGCGGTCAAGCTCACGCCGGCCGATGCGCCGGGCGGCTTTGCCGAGGTGACGCTGGCCAACGGCGCGGTGCTCAAAGGCCGCTCGATCATCCTGTCGACCGGTGCGCGCTGGCGCAACGTGGGTGTGCCCGGTGAGCAGGAATACAAGAACAAGGGTGTCGCCTACTGCCCGCACTGCGATGGCCCGCTGTTCAAGGGCAAGCGTGTGGCCGTGATTGGCGGCGGTAACTCGGGCGTGGAAGCCGCTATCGACCTGGCTGGTTTGGTGAGCCACGTCACGCTGCTGGAGTTCGGCGATCAACTCCGCGCCGATGCGGTGCTGGTGCGTAAGCTGCAAAGCCTGTCGAACGCGACCATCGTCACCAACGCACAGACCACCGAGATCACTGGCAACGGTGAGAAGGTCAACGGCCTGCGCTACACGGACCGCACGAACGGCACGCAGCACGAAGTCGCGCTGGAAGGCGTGTTCGTGCAGATTGGCCTGGTGCCCAACACCGAGTGGTTGGATGGCGTGGTAGAACGCAACCGCTTTGGCGAGATCGTTGTCGATGCGCGTGGTCAGACCAGCGCGGAAGGCGTGTTCGCTGCAGGCGATGCGACCACGACGCCGTATAAGCAGATCATCATCGCTACGGGTGATGGTGCCAAGGCCGCGCTGTCGGCGTTTGACCACCTGATCCGGGTGCCGCTGGCTGAAGCTGCCTGAAGCGGAACGCAGCCGTACCAAGCCGGACCTCGCGATGAGCGGGTCCGGCTTTTTCTTTGGTATTTAACCCGTGGAGCAGAGCAATGCCTGCGCGCGCGCGCTGCACATCTCGACCAGGCGATCACGCAACACGCGCCCCGCGCTGTCGAGGTCGGGCCGCGCGAAGAGCGCCAGTTCCAGCCCGCCGATCTCCGGAAAACCGTCAGCAGCGCTGAGCACGCGATGCCCGGCTTGCATGCAGCTGGCCGGCAGCAGGCTCACGCCCAACCCTGCGGTGACCGCCGCACACAGGCTTGCCAGGCTCGGGCTTGAATACGTGATGCGCCACGCCTGGCCGAGCGATTCCAGCGCGTGCAGCATCTCCTGCCGATACAGTGCGCCCACCGGAAACACCACCAATGGCAGCGCGGGCTGCGTTGGCCCGAGCGGCAGCGTGTGTGGCCGCTCGGCACTGTCAATCCAGCAAACCGGTTCCGCCCAGCGCGCATGGCAGTCGCTATCGGTACCCCATTGCTTGACCAGCAGCATGTCCAAGTCGCCATTGCGGTACAGCCGCAAGAGGTGGTGGGACAAGCCACTTTCGACTTCCAGACGCAGGCGCGGGCGCTCGCGCGCAAAGCTGGCGATGAGCGGCATCAACGCGCCGCTGCCGAGGTCTTCCGGCACGCCCAGGCGGAGCACGCCTTCAGTGTGTTGCGGGCTGAGCGCCTCGCTTGCCTCGCCGGCCAAACGTAGCAGGCGGCGCGCGTAGCCGAGCAGGCGGTCGCCTTCTTCAGTGGGCAGCACCTGCCGCTGGCTGCGATCGAGCAGGCGGCAGTTCAGCTGCTGCTCCAGCCGCAGGATCTGCTGGCTCACCGTCGATTGCGTGAGGTGCAGGTGCTCTGCCGCCCGCGTGAAATTGCCAGTGTCGACCACCGTGACGAAGCTGCGCAGCAAGATCAGATCAATCATTTGATAACCCACTGATGTGCATTCAATCATTTAATTTGAACATACATCAGGGCGCAACCATAATCGGCCGGTTATTCCGATTGCCAGGCGGCAGCCGAGATGGCGTTGCGTGTCTGGAAGCGCTGGACAGTGGCGATTTGCTGGCTGGTGCAGAGGGCGCCTGGACATGCTGCGCGTGACGCTCAGCCATGGCGCCAACCGATTCAGGAGATCACGATGTCCGATGAACAGTACATGCGCGAGGCGGTTGAGCTGGCCCGTGCCAACATCAACGCCGGTGGCGCGCCGTTTGGTGCCGTGCTGGTGCGCGATGGCAAGATCATCGCCCGTGCCGTCAACGAGGTGCACACCACCAACGACCCGACCGCCCATGCCGAGATGCAGGCGATCCGCCAGGCCAGCCACGCGCTGGCCACACCGGACATGAGCGGCGCCGTCATGTACGCCAGCGGCCATCCGTGCCCGATGTGCTTTGCCGCCATGCACCGCTGCGGCATCCGCGCTGCGTACTTCGCGTATTCGAACGAGGACGGCGAGCCGTTCGGCATGTCCACCGCCGCCATTTACGAGGAGTTCAAGCGCGAACCGCAGGCGCGCGCGCTGCAGATGCGTGCACTGCGGCCGACGGGCGAGCAGGGCTTGTACGAAGCATGGCAGGCACTTCAATCGTGACGGACGCCACCGCACAGCACGCCGCATCGGCTGCATCGACTACTGCGCCTGCGCGCGCCGATGCCGGCTGGATCGGCGTGCTGGTGGTGATAGCGCTCGGCCTGAATCTGCGCCCCATTCTCACGACCATCGGCCCGCTGCTGGCGGAGATTCGCGCGGGTACGGGCCTCGGCTTGCAGGGCGTGTCAATGCTGACCGTGATTCCGGTGCTGTGCATGGGCAGCATCGCGCTGTTTATTCCTTGGCTGGCACGGGTGTCGCGATCATCCAGGGCTTGGCGCCGGGCATCATCAAGCGTTGGTTTCCGCAGCGTGTGCCGCTCACGCTGGGTTTGTATTCCGCTTCGCTCATGGCGGGCGGCGGCATCGCGGCCACGCTCAGCCCGCGCATTGCGCACGCTGCCGACTGGCACGTGGGCCTTGGCATCTGGGTGTTGCCGGCGCTGGCAGCACTAGTGTTGTGGGTGACTGCCCGCCCGCGCGAGGCGCTGCCAACCGCGCAGCAAGGGCCAGTGCTGAATTTCTTCGGCAATCGGCGTGCATGGCTGCTGGCGGTCTACTTTGGCGGCGCCAACGGCGGCTACACCAGCATGATTGCGTGGCTGCCAATGTTCTATCGCCAACTCGGCTGGAGCGCGCAGGATGCTGGTGGCCTTATCGGTGTCATGACGATCTTCCAGGTGGCCGGCGCGTTTGGGGCACCGTTGCTTGCGCGCCGCTGGAACGATCGACGCCCGTGGCTGCTGGCGGCGTTGTTCTCGCAACTGGTGGGGATGGCCGGCCTATTGCTCGCACCGCAAGCCGAAACGGCGTTCTGGATTGCGCTGATCGGCTGTGGCCTGGGTTCGATGTTCTCGCTGTGTCTGACGCTCACGCTCGACCATCTGCCTGATGCGCGTGCTGCGGGTCATCTCGCGGCGTTTGTGCAAGGCATCGGCTTCATCATCACGGGGCTCATTCCCTACGCCGTGGGCTGGCTGCGCGAATTGACCGGGGGTTTTCAGGTGCCGTGGCTGTTGCTGGTTGCCATCGTGATCGCTGCCATGGTCGCAACGCTGCGCTTTGCGCCGGCCGGCTACGCCCGCGCCATGGGGCGCATCTAACGCGCCTCCCGACCCCATCCCCACAAGGGTCTTCGACGATTTTCAGAAAAGTCTTGTAATGCGAATCATTCGCATTTATAGTTTGTCTATCGACAGCGCTGCAGCCGATGGACAAACCACCAAGCGCAACCTGTCGAACCGAATTCCGCTGCGAGCGTGCCGGCCATTGGATGCCTGGCGCCCCGGCAACCGATCTTTTGTGGGGACCGCTCTGACACACAGAGCGTTTGGCAGTAGCAAGCCGCCCGACAGTCGGGAAAGCACTCAGACCCCGCTTTCCCGACTGCGACTTTCCCGGGCCGCCAGCCATGCCGTCTTTTTTCGGAACCCCGTCTGCACGATTGCGACGCCCGTTTCCGGCCCTGCTGCGCTGACCTCCTAGCCTTACGCCCCCGAACGCCATGCCAAATTCGACCGACCTGCGCCGTGCCGGGCTCAAAGCCACGTCACCGCGCGTCAAGATTCTGGAAATTCTTGCTGCCGGCACGGACCACGGCCGTCACCTGAGTGCGGAAGACGTCTATCGCCAGCTGCTGACGTCGGACCTCGACATCGGCATCTCGACGGTCTACCGCGTGCTCAATCAACTGGTGGATGCCAGCGTGCTGCTGCGTCATACGTTCGAGGCCGGCCATGCGGTGTATGAGATCAACGAGGGTGCGCATCACGATCACTTGATCTGCATGTCGTGCGGCCGCGTGGAAGAGTTTCACGACGATGCCATCGAGGCCCGTCAGGAGCGTGTGGCAAGTGAGCGCGGCTTTGTGCTGCGCGATCACGCGCTGGCGCTGTACGGTGTGTGCCCGGCGTGCCAGGCCAGTGCGGGTGCGCGGGACGCTGTGGGCTTGAACGCATAGGGTGCGCTTCACATTGATGTGATGCGGTAACGCCCTGAAACATCATCGGCGGGATCGTGGCGAAACTCATCCGCTGCCGTGGGTTCCAACACATCGTGTTACCCAGGAGATGCCGATGCAACGCCGTCTGAAGTCCGAAGATGAACTCAAGACCCTGCTGGCCCGCTGTGTTCAGCAGCATCCGGAATGCGCCAACTGCGAACTGCGCGCCATGTGCATTCACCGGCCCGATCACACCGGTTGTAACTGGAGCGCCGAATTCGATTTTCCTAGCGATGACGATGCCGCCGCCATTCGCGGCCTGTCGGTCGCCAAGCGTCTGCTGACGCGGGCGCGCACCCAGTACAACGTAGTGTCGTAACGCTCAGGTTTGGGCGTCAGCCCTTCGCCTGTCGGGAGATGCGCTCGAGCAGTGCGCGGGCGCTTTCGCCGTGGCCCTGCTGTGCCAGCAGGCGCGCATTCAGCACGAGATTTTCCAGCACCAGTTTGGCGATGCTCGCCGTGAGCGAGACGATCACCTCGTCCTGGCTGAAGTGCGCATCTTCCATTTGCGACAGCTGGCGCGAGACCAGCTTGCAGACCAAGCCGCGCAACATCTGCTCGTCAAAGGGCAGGTTGGCGAAGTCCACCGGGTCTTCCTTCTCGACTTCCGCAATCAACTGAACCAGCAACTCTTCGGTCATGACGCGTCCCCCGTTCAGGTTTGGACCAGTCTACGCCTGCGCTCTCCAAAAATAAAACGGGCTCGCGTGATGCGAGCCCGTTGGTGTTGTGGTGTTGCGTCGGCGATTATTTGCGGCGCAAGAAGTGGATTGGTTGTTCAACCGCAGCAGACGATGAAGACTCGCCCGATGCGCAGCCACTGCAACCGCTGCCACACGCGCTGCCCGAAAGCGGATCGGAGTGGCATGACGGCGACACTCCCGGAGTGAGGAGGCGTTGCCCGAAAGCACGCATCCAGTCCGGTCGCGACGGCCGATCGCACCAGCCTGCCACGCGCGCCATCGTTCGGGCACGCATGGTTGGTGCATAGCGACCGGTAATCGACAGCGCGCTCATCGCCACGACCGTGGCAACGACGCCGGTTTCGACAACGTGGTACAGGCTCATGTCAGCACCCGTGCGATCTGGTAGGTGGCGAAGGCGGCTAGGTAGGCCAGCGCGAAGAGGTAAGCGGCCGTGCCCGCCATCACCTTCCACGAGTTGGTCTCGCGGCGGATGGTGGCCAGCGTCGAAATGCATTGCGGCGCGTACACGTACCAAGCCAGGAAGGCCAACGCAGTGGCCAGCGACCATTGCTGGGCAATGATCGGCGCCAGTTGCGCGGCGGCATCCTCATGCGTGGCCGACAGCGAATACACCGTCGCCAGCGCACCCACAGCCACTTCGCGTGCGGCCATGCCCGGCACCAGCGCAACACACATCTGCCACGTAAAGCCGATCGGCGCAAACACGACTTCCAGCGCGCGGCCGATGTAGCCAGCAAAGCTGTAGTCGATGGCGGGAAGGGTGGCGTTGGCGGGCGGTGATGGGAACGTCGACAGGAACCACAGCAGCACCATCATCTTCAGGATGACCGTGCCGATGCGCCGCAGGAAGATGCGCGCACGCTCGATCAGGCCAACGATGAGGTTACGCGCGCTGGGCAGTCGATACGACGGCAATTCGAGAATGAGCGGGTGCTCATTGCGATCGCGCTTGAGGTACTTGAGCACGTAGGCCACCACCAGCGCCGACACGATGCCGGCCATGTACAGCCCGAACAGCACCAGCCCCTGCAGGTTGAACACGCCCCACACCTGGCGCATCGGAATGAACGCGCCAATCAGCAGCGCATACACGGGCAGGCGTGCCGAACATGTCATCAGCGGTGCCACAAGAATCGTCACCAGCCGGTCGCGGGGGTCCTGAATCGTGCGCGTGGCCATCACGCCGGGGATCGCGCAGGCAAAGCTGGAGAGCAGCGGAATGAACGAGCGGCCCGACAACCCGGCACCCGCCATCAGCCGGTCGAGCAGGAAGGCCGCGCGCGGCAGGTAGCCGGATTCCTCCAGCGAGAGGATGAACAGGAACAGGATCAGGATCTGCGGCAGGAACACCAACACGCTGCCCGTGCCCGCGATGATGCCGTTCACCAGCAGGCTCTTGAGCATGCCGTCGGGCATGACTGTGCCAACCCACACACCCACGGCTTCCACGGCGCCCTGGATACCGTCCATGAGCGGCTGCGCCCAGGAGAACACCGCCTGGAACATGAAGAACATCAGCACGGCCAGCAACAGCAGGCCCAGCACCGGATGCAGCACGATGCGGTCCAGCCGGTCGTCCAGCTCGGCGGTGCTGCGCGGCATGGTGACGGCGGCGTCGAGCAGGCGTTTGACCTCTGTATGCGGGTCGGCGTCGGCGGGCAGCCCCACCGGCACGGCCGGCAGTTGCTCGTGATCGATATGGGCGACGAGGTCGGCCGCGCCATTGCGCTTGATGGCCACGGTCTGCACCACGGGCACGCCCAGTGCGGCCTCCAGCTTGGCGCGGTCGATGCGGATGCCGCGGCGTTCCGCTGCATCCACCATGTTCAATGCCAGCACCATCGGCAGGCCCAGTCGCTGCAGCTCCAGCACGAAGCGCAGGTGCAGGCGCAGATTGGTGGCGTCCACCACGCAGATGAGCATGTCGGGGCGTGGCTCACCACGGAACGTGCCCAGGCAGATATCGCGCGTGATGGCTTCGTCGGGGCTGGTGGCAACCAAGCTATAGGCGCCGGGCAAGTCGAGAATCTGTACGTGACGGCCCGACGGTGCGGTGAAGCGGCCTTCCTTGCGCTCTACCGTCACGCCTGCATAGTTGGCCACCTTTTGACGGCTGCCGGTCAGCAGGTTGAACAGCGCGGTCTTGCCGCAATTGGGGTTGCCGACCAGGGCAACGCGCAATGCCGGCGAGGAAGAGGAAGCGGGAGAGGCGTGCATCTGCATGAAGACCGGATAAGCGGGGCCGGAAAGTGTCGGCAGCGAGCGACGGGCTACGCCGCCTCGCGCACCTGCGCGGGCGGGGCTGCCTCGGTGGCGGAAACGGCCGAAGCGGCGGGTTGCGTGGCCGCTTCAGCACGCACGCGAACGCGGGCGGCCTCCTGGCGGCGCAACGCAAAGCGCGTGAAACCAACCTGCACGACCAGCGGATCACCGCCGAACGGGCCCACGGCCACCACGCGCACCACTTCGCCTGTGACGAACCCGAGTTCGCGCAGGCGTTGGCTGATTGGATCGGCGGATTCACGGTCTTCAACGTGATCCACCACCGCCGTCGCCCGGCGGGAAAGCTCGGAAAGCCGCATCGTGCCTAGTCGTTAACTTGATATTGCGTAAATGCGAATCGTTTTCATTATATCGCAACATCCCGTGTGAAGGGCTGCGGCACCGGGTCGCCGGGATGGTTATTTCGGACGAGGGATTAACGCGGAGGGGGGGGCGTTGCGCCGAAGGCACAAAAAGCGTGGGGTGCGTGGGAAACCGCTACGGGTGCCGGGTTTTTGCCAAATTACCCTATCCTGGGTATTGGCCGGGTGGGGGGCATTGCCTATGCTTCAAGTGCGCTGAACTTCCCCGTTCAAAGCGTATTCTTGAAGCCACCGGATACCGCTATCCGGTGGTTTTTTCTTTGGTGCCCGGAACTTGCCCGCGATTCTGCTGCGCGGCTCGATCTTGGCCCTGCGATGCTCACCGTACCCATGTACGGTTGCGGCTCTCGAACCAACCTCAGGCCGCTCGCTACGGATCGCAGGCGGGTTCCTCACGGTGCTAGTCGCTGGCGATCGCGCCGCGGCCTTCGTTTTTAGCGCGGTAGCAAGCGGCGTCCGCACGTGCCAGGAAGGCACTGGCGTCTGCGTCAACTGCGTGCAATTCAACCACCCCCTGTGAGAGCGCAATCTCTGCCCGCGCACCGGCGGCCAGCAGCGGCTGCCGCGCCAGCGCCGCGCGGATGCGGTCGGCAAACGTGACGGCAGCCTGCATGTCGCAGTTGGGCAGGATGACTGCGAACTCGTCGCCGCCCAGGCGGGCCACGTAGTCCTGCGTGCGGGTGTTCTGCACGACGAGCTCGGCCACGCCGCGCAGCACGTCGTCACCAGCGGCATGGCCGTAGCGGTCGTTGATGGCTTTGAAGCCATCCAAGTCGATCATGATGAGGGCCAGTGGCGCACGTGTGACCGGGTTGCCCCCACGGTGGGCTTCGACCTGCGCGTGCAAGGTCGCATCAAAGCCGCGGCGGTTCAGCAACCCGGTCAGCACGTCGTGTGTGGCATCCCAGGCAATGCGCTGCACGGTTTCTCGTGTGGCTGACACATCGCGCAGCACCAGTACACCGCTGCCCGACGTGCCCGGCAACGGGCCCCATGACAATTCCACATCGTGCCGGCGCCCGTCGGCGCGTTCCAGCCGCAGGCTGCCCGTGAGCGTGCCGCCCGCGCGCAGCAGCTGCGTGGGGATGACCCGCCTGCCGCTGTCGTGCTCGATCAGGTGCAGCAGGCGGTTGATCGATTGGCCGACCGCGCGAGCGGGGTGTGTGCCAACGAGTGTTTCAATGGCGCGGCTGGCGTGGGTGATGATGCCATCGCCGTCGATCGTGAGCAGCGGCTCCTGAATGGCATCGAGCACCAGCAGCGCGGCACGGACTTCTTGTTCGAGCGCTTCCTTGGCACGTTGCTCGCGCGTGCTGTCGACCACGGCGACGATCCAGCCCGCCAGCGGCGCACCGGCCCCGCCGATGGGCCGTGCCGTCAGCAGCACCGCGCCGATACCGGCACCTTGTCCGGTGGCAATCACGACCGGCTGATCCGCCAGTGCTAGCGGCGCGCGCGGCAGATGGGCGAGCACGGTGGCCACGGCCCGCGCTGCAGGCGAGATCGGATCCCCTTCCTTGGCCTGCAGTGCCAGGCTGACAGCCTGTGCGCTCGTGCCCAGCAGCCGCTCGAAACGCACGTTGGCAAACGGCACCGCCAGCGTGCGATCCAGAAACGCCAGCCCGACCGGGGCCTGCTCGGCCAGCCCGCGGAAGAAGGCGACGTCCTGTTTGCTGGTCTCCAGTGCCCGGTCCCAGTACTTGGCGAGGTGGCCGACGCGCACAGCCAGTGCACCTACCTCTGTGGTCGGGTCAAACGTAGAGACCTTCGGGTCCGCCAGCTCGCCCAGGCGCGTGAGCGGCCCGGGCGGGTGGGTATCGTGCAATGGCGGGCGGCCGGAAGTGGGCGTGACCGGGTGGATCGGCAGGCCGCCTTCCACCTCGTGGCGCAGGCGCTCCAGCGGACTGACTGCGCGCTCGATCCAGAACCAGGCGAACAGCAGGCAAACGGCCCCGAAGGCGATGCCGGCAGCAATCAGTGTGCGCGTCGTACGTGCCGCGCCCGCGTAGGCTTCCTGCACCGGCCACCAGACGCCCACGCTCCAGGGCACAGCATTCAGCCGGCGATAGCCGACGATGACGGGTGCCTGCCCCGGCGGGGTGAATTCAGCGCCCTGGCTCCAGCCCTGCGCGAGCGAACGCGCAGAATTGGGCAGGGCCGCCAGATCCGGCGCTTGCTGCAGCAGACGCGAGCGATCCGGCGCGACGATGTATTTGCCCCCTTCCGACACCACCACCAGACGCCCGGTACGCCCCATCCGGACGGCTTCCAGATCGGCGAGCATCGGATTGCGAGACAGTTCGATCGATCCGATCACCAGCCCAGCAAAGCCGCCGTCATTGCCGTGCAGCGGTGCCGCAAACGAGGCCACCGGACGCTTGCCCGCCGGTGCCAGGAACGGTTCCGGCATGTAGAGCCGACGCGTGTCGCGCACGGTCTTGAAGATGGGGTGGTCGGCCATGTTGTCGCCACGCCGTTCAGGCAGCGCCGGCGCATCGGCCAGGATGGTGCCGTCGGCGCCGACCACCAGTACGTTGTCGAACGCGCCGCGCAATTCGGCATGGGCGTCGAGCCAGGTTTGGCCGTCGGCCGGTTTGTGCAGGTTGCTGGCGCCCTCGGCGGCAGCGGAGAGGCGGTCGATGATGGTGGCCAGCCGCGCGTCGATCGGGCGGGCCGCTTGCGACATCACCTGGTCCAGGCGGTTGTCGATCTCCTGCCGGGTGTCGTCGTACACCGTGGAGACGGCCACCGCAATCAACCCCGCAAACGGCACCAGCGCGGCAAACACCACGCCCGGCAGTAGGCGGAACAACAGGCGGCGTGGGGCGGTGCCCACGGGGCGAGATTCGGGCGTGTTTGACATGTGCCCGGATTTTAGAGCGAGTTGGCCCCCTGGAAACCCTGAAACGTCAACAAAACCACCTGGATTGCAACAGTTGCGTGCACAATTTCCACAAGTTGCGTGCGATAGGAATTGCAAGCAAAATGCTTGCGCACTGCGTCAGCCGTCAGCCGGCACGATGCCGCAACTGCATCGTGTGCCTTGGCGTACGGTCCCTGAGCCGCATGTCGTGTCGTCACTGAGGTGCAGCCGCAGAGTGCATCCGCTCTCCACACCAAGGCTCTACCGGTCATTCAAGTGCCGAAGCACGCTTTTTTTCCCACCACGCTGCGCGGCCGTTTGCTTGCACTGGCTGCGGTGGCCGCCTTGCCGGCTATTGTTGTGGCGATTGCCGGCGTGGCGCTCTATCGTGACCGGCTCAACGATCATCTTGCCCAGCGCCTGACCCACGAGACCGAGTCCGCCGCCGCGCGCGTCGGGATGGTGCTGTCCAACGCTAACGAACTGCTCTCCGTGCTGGTGGCCGACGATTCGGCGCTGCGCATGGACCAGCAGGAATGCAGTCGCTTCGTCAACCGCGTCTTCCATAACCAGAACGAGCTTTCCAACCTCGGCGTGATCGACGCGCATGGCAAGCTGGTGTGTACGCCCGATCCGGCCAATCTCGGTATCGACGTGTCGGATCGTGAATATGTGCACGAGATCCTGGCGACCGGTCAGCCGGCGCTGTCGACATTCGTCATTGGGAAGGCGTCCAACCAGGCCGTGATCGTTTCTGCGCGGCCGATGGTGGCCGGCGATGGCGCCATCCGGGGTGTGGCCTATGCGGCCGTGCGGCAAAGTGCTCTGATCTCGGCCGCCTCTGGCGGTATGTCGGGGGCACCGGTCTACCTGATCGACGCGTCCGGCAACGTGCTGTCGATCAACGCCACGATGACGCCCGAGCAGGCCCCCACGATTGCAAAGGGAACGCTGGTGGCCATGGCTGGCCAGCAGCCGGGTGATCCGGTGCTGGTGGACGACACCGATGGCGTGCGCCGCGCCTACGCCGCCATGGTGGTGCCGCACGCCGCCGCCGGGCGCCTGCGCATCGTGCGCGGGGTGGACGCGACCGACATCATTCGCCAGCAGCGCGACATCGCGCTGGCCGGCGGCGGCGCCATCCTGTTGATGATCGTGCTGCTGCTGGCGCTGATTCAGATAGCGATGCGACGGCTCGTGCTGCCGCGTGTCGATGCGCTGGTGGATGCGGCGCGCCACTACGCGGCGGGTGACTTCTCCGCGCGCGTGGTCGAGCAGGGCACCACGCGCGATGAGTTGTCGTTGCTTGAGCGCACCTTCAACGAGATGCGCGCGGCCATCCAGCGGCACGACGCCACCGTCCATCGGCTGACCGAACGTTTTCAGCGCGTGGCGCGTGCCACGAATGACTGGATCTTCGACTGGGATATCGCCACCGGAGAATCCTGGGCCAATGCCAGCCTGCACCGGCTCTTGGGCAGCGACGCGCTGATGGGCCCCGGTGAAGACGACGGTGTATCGCGCACGCTGACTTTCCACCAGTTCGTGCATCCGGACGATGTGGACGCGTTCGGTCAGGAGTTGCGCGCGGTGCTGCATTCGGACCAGAACAGCTGGCACAGCGTCTGCCGCGTGATTGATGCCAACCGCGCCACGCGCACGGTGGAGATTCGCGCCAGCATCTATCGTGGCAAGGACGGCCGTGCCGTACGCATGGTGGGCGGCGTGAGCGATATCTCGCAGCGTTCGGCCATGGAGCAGGAGCTGCGAGCAAGCGAGGCCAACCTGAGCGTGGCCGAACAGATCGCGCTACTCGGTAGCTGGCGCTGGGACGTGCTGCGGGACTCCACCACGTGGTCTTCCGGCATGTACGTGCTGACCGGCGTGCCGGCAGGTTTGCCGCCCACATTCGCGCAACAGTCGCAGTTCTTTACTGCCGACAGCTTCAACCGCCTGCGTGAAGCTGCCAGCCATGCCGTAACCGAAGGCGAGCCGTATTCGCTGGAGCTGGAGATGATCCGCCGGGACGGCGAGCACCGTTGGGTGCTCTCGCGCGGCAACATCGAGCGCAACGAGCGCGACGAGGTGGTGGCGCTGTTCGGCACCATGCAGGACATCACTGAGCGCCGCGAGTCCGACGAGCAATTGCGCCTGCTGCGCCGCGTGGTCGAGTCTGTGCCGTCGGGCATTTCTGTGGCCGATGCGCAGCGGCCGGACATGCCGCTGGTCTACGTGAACCCCGGCTTCGAGCGCATGACAGGCTACCGCGCCGACGAGGTGCTGGGCCGTAACTGCCGTTTCCTGCATTCTTCCGAGCCGGGTCAGCCGGCGTTGAACGAAGTGCGCGCAGCCCTGCGGGACGCGAGCGAGATTCGCGTGCTGCTGCGCAACTTCCGCAAGGATGGCCACCCGTTCTTGAACAACTTCCTGCTCTCGCCCGTGCGCGATGCCAAGGGTGCGGTCACGCACTACGTCGGGATTCAGGACGATGTGACCGAGCAGGAGATGACGCGCGCGCGCCTGGCGCAGCACGCTACGGTCGACCCGCTCACCGGCCTGCCCAACCGCACGCTGCTGGCCGACCGTGTGCAGCAGTCGGTGGAGATGGCCGCGCGCCAGCGCAGCCGCTTCTACGTGGCGCTGGTCAATATCGACCGCTTCAAGGTCATCAACGACAGCCTGGGGCATCTGCTGGGCGATGAGGTGCTGCGCCGCGTGGCCGAGCGCCTGCGCGATGCGGCCGACACCGTCGATACCGTGGCGCGCTTTGGCGGCGACGTGTTTGCGCTGGTGATCTCCCATGCCGGCTCGCGCGGCGTGGATTTCGGCTTCGACCTGTTTGCCGAAGCCATCCGCGTGGAAGGGCACGAAGTGTTCGTGACGGCGAGCATTGGCGTGGCGGAGTACCCCACGCACGGCTCGGATGCGGACACCCTCATCCGCCATGCCGAGATGGCGATGTACTACGCCAAGCAGAACGGCCGCAACCGGCTGGAGTTCTTCGCGCCCGAGATGGACATCGGCGTGTCGTACCGGTTGAACCTGGAACACCAGATTCGGGCTGCGCTGGAGCAGGGCCAGTTCCGCCTGCTGTATCAGCCGCAGATCGACACCCAGACCGGCCGCGTATGCGGGCTGGAAGCGCTGATCCGCTGGATTCACCCGACGCGCGGGCTGCTGCCGCCGGCTGCGTTTATTCCGGTGGCCGAAGAGAGTGGGTTGATCGTCGATATCGGCAACTGGGTGCTGGCCGAGGCTGCGCAGCAGCGTGCGGAATGGCATGCGCGCGGCCTGGCTGACGATCTGACGATTGCCGTGAACGTATCGCCGTTGCAATTCAAGCGCGGTACCGTGTTGCCGACGCTGCTCAAGCTGCAGCGCCAGTACGGCCTGGGCTCGGGCTTCCTGGAGCTGGAGGTGACTGAATCCATGCTGATGGAAGGCACTGAGCGCACCATCGAAGATCTGACCGCCATCCGTCAGCTTGGCGTGCGCATTGCCATCGACGATTTCGGAACGGGGTATTCGAGCCTGGCGTATCTGAAGCGCCTGCCGATTGACCTCATCAAGATCGACCGCGCCTTCGTCAAGGACATCGACCGTGATTCCAACGATGCGGCCATCTGCACGACGGTGGTGGTGCTGGCCCACAACCTGGGCGTGAAGGTGTGTGCCGAAGGCGTGGAAGACGCCACACAGGCCGCCTTCCTCACCTCACATCAGTGCGACGTACTGCAGGGGTATTACTTCAGCGAGCCGCTGCTGCCCGATGCGGTGGCGGCGCTGCTGGAGCGTGATACGCGCTTCGCCGTCTAGGGTCTGGGGCGGGCACACGCAAGGTACGCCCGCCCTGCAATCACGCCCGGAACACCGCCACCGCGAGCTTCAGGTCTTCCGACTGTCGCGCCAGCACCGAGGTGGCTGCCGCGGCTTCTTCCACCAGCGTGGCGTTCTGCTGCGTCACCCCATCGAGCTGTGAGACCGAGTCGTTGATCTGCGCAATGCCGCTGCTTTGCTCGCGCGAGCTGGCCGAGATTTCCGACATGAGCTGGGTGACGGTCTGCACCGACTGCACGATCTGCGTCATCGTGGCGCCGGCCTGGTGTACCAGCGCCACGCCATCGCGCACGGATTGGTCAGACGCGCGAATGATCTCCTTGCTCTGTGCCGCGGCCTGCGCGCTGCGTTGCGCGAGGCTGCGCACCTCACCGGCCACGACGGCAAAGCCGCGGCCTTCCTCTCCTGCGCGGGCAGCTTCCACGGCGGCGTTGAGTGCCAGGATGTTGGTCTGGAAGGCGATGCTTTCGATGGTGGCGATGATCTCGGTCACGCGCTGGCTGTCGGCGCGGATGGCGTCCATGGTCTGCACGACGCGCTGCACGACTTGCCCGCCGTCAGCCGCGATGTGCGATGCCTGCTCGGCCAGCGTGCTGGCTTCGCGCGCGTGATCGGCGTTCTGCGCAACCATGGACGTGAGCTCTTCCATGCTCGACGCGGTTTCTTCCAGCGCGGCGGCCTGCTGCTCCGTGCGGGCCGACAGGTCATGGTTGCCCGCAGAAATCTGCAGCGTGCTGTGTGCGACGTTGGTGGCGCCATCCTGAATGTCGCGCACGATGGACGACAGGCTTGCGCGCATGGTGCCCATGGCGCGCATCACCTCGCCCAACTCATCGTTGGAGCGGACTTCAACGGCCGTGGTCAAGTCACCAGCGGCCAGGCGCGTGGCCAGCGTGGCCGCGTCCTCCAGCGGGCGGATGAGCGTGCGCGCCAGCAGCACGCCCGACATCGTCGCAAGCCCCGCGCAGCCCACACCGGTGAGCCACAGCCAGTCACGGCTGAGTACCAGCCACGTTTTGTCATGCAGGTCGGCCGCTTCCAGCGCGATGTGCGCCCACAGCGTGCCGATCAGGATGGCCACGGCAATCAGGCTTTGCAGCCCGATGACCTTGAAGCGCAGGCTGTCGCGCTGGAACAGATTGACGGCGCGTCGCCAGCCCGTGCGCAGGATGCGACCGGCGCGCACGGTGTAGGACGTGTCGCCTTCGTTGATGGCGGCGTAGGCACGCTGCGCGCGGGCAATCTGCGAAGGCGTGGCCATCGAGCGCACGGAGGTATAGCCGGTGACGCTACCGCCCTGGAACACGGGCGTGACATTGGCGAGCACCCAGTAGAAGCCGCCGTCCTTGCGTCGGTTCTTGACGAAACCACGCCACGGCTTGCCGGCTTGCAGCGTGGTCCACAGGTCTGCAAAGGCGGCCTCGGGCATGTCGGGGTGGCGCACGAGATTGTGCGGCGAGCCCATCAGCTCTTCCTGTGTGTAGCCGCTGACGCGCACGAACGCCGGATTGGCGAAGACGATGCGGCCTTTGAGGTCGGTACGGGAGATGAGGTAATCGGTGGGGGCGAGTGCGGTTTCGGCTTGGGTGACCGGGAGGTTCTTGCGCATGGTGTGCCGCGCCTTATGGGCGCGCAGGTAGGCGGAAATAGCAGAAATGGGCGGGAGTCCTCCTCTGCAACGGCACGCCTGGCGTGGGGCTAAAGGCCGAAGAAGGCTGAAATGTGACGCGACTTGATCCAGATCAAATCGGCGAGTGGTTCCTCCGGTCGCCCAGAACCGGTACGCGTGGCATAGCCATTGCTAGATTGAAGGCAACTGGCGAATTTGCTGGAGATGGAGGAACACGGTGTACAAGATCTGTGGAGACGTGGAGATCGTCCCTCGAGTGATTCCGGCGGGCGAGCGTGGCTGGGAGGCCCGTATCGACGTGGTCTTTCGCAGCGCGGAGGGGCAGTCGCTGAGGGGGTCGCAGTCCGTGCTGCCCAGTTGCACGTTCGGCTCACCGCGTGAGGCGATGGATGCCGCGCTGCTGTATGGGCAGCGCGTGCTGGGCGACTGGGTGCGCGGTGCGGCGTGAGCGCACCGGCCCGCAACCTCGGGTGGTACTAGCGACGCTCCTGCGCTTTGCGCTGCTCGCGCGTGAGTCCGGCTGTCCAGTAGCCCTTGGCATCGATGGCATCGCGTGGCACCGCCCAGGTGTCTTCAAGCAGCGTGCGCACCTGTTTGAGCAGTGACGCCTCGCCCGCCAGAAAGACTTGCGGCGTACCCGTGGGCAGCGTCTGCGCGCTCAGCGCACCCACCACCATGGCGCCAGCGTGCGCCGTGTCGGCTTCGACCCAGTGGATGTCGTGGCTGCGCGGGTGCCCGGCGGATGCGCCTCCAGGCACGCCTTCAAGCGGCAAGCGTGCACGGGCATCGCTGATGGCGATAAAGGCGTGCACGCGCGTGCGTTCTGGCAGGCTCTCCAGAATGGCAAAGATGGCCGGCAGCGCGGTTTCATCGCCCACCAGCAACGTCCACGGTGCGGCGGGATTTGCCTGGAAGCCGCGCTTGGGGCCGGCAAACTCGACTTCATCGCCAGGGGCCGCGTGCTCCAGCCAGCGGGCGGCGGGGCCGTGCTGCGCGGTGGGAGTCTCGTCGTGCACGACAAAATCGACTTCCAGTTCGGCACGCTCGGCGTGGTAGCGGCGGATGGTGTAGGCCCGGCCCAGCGTACGATCGGCTGCTCCATTCGCGTTGAGCGGAAACATCAGCTTGATCGCGGCGCCCGGCGACACATTGGCTAGATCGGCCAGGTCGGTCGGCGAGACACCCGTAAAGACCACGCGGCGCATGCGTGGTGACAATGTATGAATGGCGCGCACGCGCATGCGGCGCGTGGCGGGTTTGAGGGGGCTAAGCAGCTGCGACATGAGACCTTGTGTGCGGTAGAAGGCGAGCATAGTTGGGCTGCGGAAAAGAGGGGGGAGGTATGGCTGCGCAGACGTCATCCAGGTGGCGGCAGGCCACCCGGATCAAGGCTGCGAGGCTCAACGTTCCCCGGTGATTTCCTTGAGGGCGCGCAGCAGGATGTCTGCCACGCGTTGTTGTTCTTCGCGCGAGGCGAAGCGTTTTTCCATGATGGCGAACTTCAGGCGCCAGCGTGCGGTGCGCAGCGGGTCGTTGCCGGTGTCGGCCCATTCAGCCGAGCCGTCGGTTTCGCGGTCGAACGCCATGGCTTCGTTCATGCGCTTGACGCGTTCACCCATGGCGCGCAGTTGCGCGAGGATGGCGTCGGCGCTGTGCTGGCGTTCGGCTAGCCAAGCCTCGCCTTCGGCCGTAATGCCGTAGCGCTTCTTGTTGCCCTCGACGGTAACGGAGGCAAAGCCGTGATCCTCAAGATACGACAGCGCCGGGTAGACCATGCCAGGGCTCGGTGTATAGAAGCCCAACGAGTGTTCTTCCACCGCTTTGATGAGTTCATAGCCGTGACGTGGGCTGCCTTTGAGCAGCGCCAGCAGCACGAGCTGCAGGTCGGCTGAACTCAGCCGCCGGCCGCGCCAGGGGCTGCCGCCTTCGTCATCGCCCTCGCCGTGGCCGCCAGGGCCGCCGAAGCCACCCATACCGCGGCCAAAACCACCGCGGCCGTGGCCATGCCGGCCCATCATCATGAAATGCTTTTCCATCCACATCTTGTGGTGGCGTCCAAACCATCCGTGCATCGTCACTCTCCTGCTGAACATCACTAGATATATCTTAAGATACATCGAATGATAGTGGCGATGATCTTGAAGTCAAGGACGAGGGCGAAAAATTTCAGGCGCGGGAGGGTGCTCAGGGTGCCGCTTTGTCGCTGCCCACCATGGCCGCGTGCACCAGCCAGCGCCGCACGACCTGTTCTTCTTCGGGGGTGAAGCCTTCGAGCAGTTCCCGCTCAATGCCGCCGGATCGTTTTCGGCAGGCAGCCAGCAGGGCCAATCCTTCCGGCGTTACATCGATGTGCTGGATGCGGCCGTGCACGGCATGCGGCCGGCGCGTGATAGCGCCGCTGCGCTCCAGGTTGGCGACGATCACGCTCACGGTTTGCGGCGTCAGCATGGCCAGCCGGGCGAGGTCGGCATTCGAGACGCCGGGGTAGGCGCGGATCATGGTCAGCACCAGGAACTGCGGCAGCGTGACACCCACGTCGGTCATGGCGCGTTCCATGCGCAGGCGGTGCGCGGCGCTGGCCTGGCGCAGCAGGTAACCAAGGTAGCCCTCTTCACCGCGTTTGCCCTGGCCTGGCTCGGGAATGAAGGGTGTGTCCAACTCATTGCCCGCGTTGGCGGCAGGGGTGCGCTTGCTCATAATGTAAGAGTTCGAATATCATGTTCGAACTCTGATATTAACATGCTTACAACGTCGTCCCCCAAACAGGAGCTGGATATGCACGATCTCTCGCCTCGCATGGATTACTCGGAATTCGTCGAAACCGCCGGTGGTGTATCGGCCGCTTTGCAAGCACTTGGCAAGGCGGTGGATGCCTCCGGGCTGGAAAAGCCGCTGACCGAGCTCATCAAGGTACGCGCCTCGCAAATCAACGGCTGTGCGTTCTGCGTGCAGTTCCACCTGAATCTGTCGCGCAAGCTGGGCGTGGCAACTTCCAAGCTGGACCTTGTGGCCGTGTGGCGTGACACGCCGGCGGTGTTCACCCCGCGCGAGCGCGCTGCACTGGCCTGGACAGAAGCCCTGTCCGCCTTGGCACGCACGGTCGATCACGGTGTTGAGGACCACGCATACGATGCCGTACGTGAGCATTTCTCCAAGACCGAAGTGGCCTTTCTGACGGCCGCCATTGCCAACATCCAGGCGTGGAACCGCATTGCCGTGTCGTTGCGCTTTGCGCCGCAGGTACCAGCGACCGCCGTGGCTACGACGCAGGAGGCATGACCGTGGATTCCATCCGCCCTATTGAAGACGAAGCCGCGCTGCGTGCGTGTTTTCCCGTCATGCATCAACTGCGGCCGCATCTGGCCGATGCCGACGAGTTGGTTACACGCTGGCGCCGGCAGGTCGAGCAAGGCTATCGCCTCATCGCTGTCTGGCGTGATGGCGCGCCCGTCGCACTGGCTGGCTATCGGCTGCAGGAAAACCTGGTCTACGGTCCGTTTCTATATGTCGACGATCTGGTGACCGACGCCAACCTGCGCAGCAGCGGCTTGGGCAATGTGTTGATGGATTATCTGAAGGACACGGCGCAGCGCCTGGGTTGCGTGCGGCTGGTGTTGGACACGCCGTTGTCCAACGTGCTCGGCCACCGCTTCTATTACCGCAACGGCCTGCTGGCCGGCGCCCTGCGTTTCGGGTTCAACACGCCAGCAAAAGGTGCCGCATGACGACATTGCTGCATGTGGCCGTGAGCCCGAGAGAAGGCCGATCGCACAGCCGACGCGCGGCGCAACTGGTGCTCGACCAACTGGCCGAGGCGAGCGCAGACCTGCGCATCATCGAGCGTGACCTTGCGGCAACGCCTCTGCCGCATCCCGACGCTGCGTTTGTCGAGGCCAGTCTGATGCCCGATGCCGATCGCACCCACGCGCACCGTGCGGAACTGGCGCTGTCCGAGACGTTGATCGGCGAACTGGAGGCGGCGGATTCGGTGTTGATCTCGACGCCCGTGCACAACTACACCGTGCCGTCGACGCTGAAGGCGTGGATTGACCTGGTGGTACGGCCCGAGCGCACGTTTCGCCGTACGCCGACAGGCAAGGTTGGTGTGCTGGCGGATCGCTCGGTGCTGGTGGTGTCGGCATCGGGCGGCAATTTTGACGGCGCCCACGCGCAGACGGATTTCCTGATGCCGTATCTGCGCTACGTGTTTGCCACGGTGGGCATCCAGCAAGTGGAAGGCATCCGATTGCAGAACACGGCGCGCGGTGCTGAATCCGCAGTGCAGGCTCTCGACGGGTTTAGCCAGGAGTTGGCTGCGCGCATGTTGCTGATGCCGCTGGTGGCCTGAATCGCCTTCGGCAAAAAAACTGGCCGGCGCATGGCCGGCCAGTTTTGATCTCATCAGCACCTGCGGCCAGGCGGGCAGCCTTGGATGCGGTTCTTGGGGTGGCCGTGGTTACGGTCCCAGCCACCTTGACGCATTTCCCAGCCACGGGGGCCGTGCACCCAATGCGGCGCCCGCCAGTGCTGGCCGGGGCGTCCGCGCATCTGGTGGCCAGGGCGCCAGACGTAGCGACCAGCGTGCCATTGCCAGTAACCCGGTGCCCACACGTAGCCCGGTGGCATTCTCGGAATACGCTCGTGGCGTGGCGGCGGCGGTGGGCCGACCCGCACATGAACCGACACCTGCGCTTGTGCAGGTAACGTGATCGAACCAAGCGTGCCGCCTGCAACCGCCAAGCAGATGCCGAGCATCCATGCATTCTTCTTCATGTGAGGATCCTCGCGAATTGAAGTTTCGCCTGGATCGTAGCATCGGGCAGCACGACTGCCCTAGTGCACCGCACCACCGCTCACCTTGAGATCGGCACGCGTGGCGAGCGCAACGCTGATCGCCGTGCGTATCCCTTTGACCTGCGTATCCAGCGACAGGCTTGGCCGGCCTGCATGCCGTGCCGCCAGCTGGGGCGTGGTCGGCACGTGGATGAAGCCACCGCGCACATGCGGCGCACGCGTGGCGATGTGGTGCATCAGGCCATAGAACAGGTGGTTGCAGTTGTACGTGCCGGCACTTTGCGACACCGCCGCAGGCACGCCCACCTCGCGCAGCGTCTGCACGATCGCCTTGATCGGCAGCGTGGAGAAGTACGCCGTCGGCCCGTCTGGCACCACGGGTGTGTCGACCGGCTGGTTACCGGCGTTGTCCGGAATGCGCGCATCGATCACGTTGATTGCCACGCGCTCCACCGAGATCTCCGCCCGCCCGCTGGCCAGCCCCAGCGCCAGCACCAGTGTGGGTGACGTTTCTTCAATCGCGGCCACCAGCTGCGCATTGGCAGCGCCGAACACGCAGGGCAACTGCCGCGCCACAATGGTCGCGCCGTCGACTTGCGTGCCATCGAGTGCCTGCGCGATGTCCCAGGAAGGGTTGGTCGGGTCGGATTCAAACGGTTCGATGCCGGTGACGAGGACTGTGGTCATGCATGGCTCCCTGCAAAAATGAGTAGGTATGCAACTAAATGGCGATGAAAGAGGCGGCATCTGCCGCCTTGGCTTTTGCTACGTGTTCAGCGCGCTGCGCACTTCACGGATGGCCTGGACCGTGTCGTCAAACATGCTGGTGCCCACATGCTCGCGCAGACGCCGTGCCACTTTGGCGCTGGCTACTTGCAACGCAGCTTCCACCGCACGTGCAGCATCGGTGGGGAACAGGTTCCACTCGCGGCCGTCTTCCGCGGAGGGCTGGCGTTCCACCAGCCCCTTGGCGACCAGACCATCAACGAGCCGCGTGGCGGTTGGCCGCGCAATGCCCAGTACCTCGGCCAGCTCGCGGTTGAGCACGCCGGGCCGCTTGAGCACTACACGTAGTACGAACCCCTGCGGCGGCGTCAGGCCGAACGGCGCGTACGCGGCGGTCCATTCGCGCTCGACGGTGCGGGCTAGGGCAGTCGTGTTGAAGTACAGGCAGTGATCGAACATGCGCGGCAGTCTAGCGACAGATCGTTAGGGATGCAACGAATATTTCCGTCGATTCATGACCGACCTGGTTCAGGGGGCGGCCTCGGTTGTCTGTGCAAGCTGTTTGAGCGCTTGCGCGAAGTAGGCGCGGTCATGCGGCGCCAGGTCTTGTGCGGTTTCCGACAGCCGCTCCATGGCAGTGCGGGAGGTGGCGTGATCGCCATCGGCATTGGAAAACCACGCCAGCTCCAGCAGCAGGCCGCTGACTTGCACGTGGCCGTATCGATGGCGGCCGCTGTCGTGCTCGCGCAGGCGCAGTGCAGCCACATCGGCCCAGCGTTGCGGCCAGTAGCGTGCATCGAAGGCTTCGGCAAACGGGCCGGCCCGTGTTCGAAGCTCGGCCAGGGTGAGGGGCACATCGGCACGCGCAATGCGCATCAGGGCGATGGCGTTCCATGCCGATTGCAGTGGCCCGCCATTGCGTAGCGCTTGCCACTCGCTCATGGCCAGCCAGCGCACGGCATCGATGGTGCCATCCGCAGGTGCTGAATTGCCCAGCGCATCCCGCAGCAGCCAGCACGTCATGCCGAGGTTGGCGGCAACCTGCTGCACGGCATCGGAGGCCTGGCTCTCCAGCGCGGCAGCCAGCGCGGTTTCGAACTGGGCGACGATGCGCTGTGCCGTTTGTACGCGCGCGGCCGGGGCAATGTCGGCCGTGTCGGCGTAGAGCAGCCGCGCGCGTTCGATCAGGGCGCTGAGGTTGTTCCACTCAAACCGGATCTGCGGGTGATAGCGCAGCAGGCTGCGGCCGGGTTCTGCGTCGGCCATGCGTGCGAGCAGGCCGGCGGCGAGGTCGAGATCGCGTCGGTCGTACGCACACCAGGCGGTGACGACACGCTCCATGGCCGCGAGGTAGTCGTTGCCGAGCACGTGCCGCTGACGGCGGTGCGCCCGCAGTTGCGAGAGCAGGGCGCTGGCGCGCGTGGAGTCGCCCAGCCGGCGGGCTGCCATTGCCTCGCCCAGGGTGACGAGGGCGCGCTGGAAATCGTTGTCGGCAGCATCCCCCGCGTGGCGCAGGGCGAGCAGCGCACCACCGCGCTCGGCATCAGACGCGCTGCCGGTGTGGGTGCCGGCCCCCAACGCGTGCAGCAAGCGCCCTTCCCGCATGGCATGGCGTGCCGTCAGAAAGGCATGCCAGAACGCAGGGTTGGGTGTGCCGGGTGCGGGGCCGGATAGCGCGCTGGCGGTGGCATCTGCAGCGTTGTCCGTTGCGCATTCTGCGGTGGTGATGCCGAGGAAGGCGCGTACGTCCGTGTCGTCGGCAATACGCCCTTCGACCAGACACACGACGCGTGCGGCGTCTTCGGGGGTGAGCCAGAACGGGCCCTGGCTGCGTTTGTCGGCGTTGAGGAAGCGTGGCTCGCGGTCGCGCTGTTCGCCCCAGCCGGCTTGCACCCCCCAGTTCTGCCAATCGCGAAACGCACGGCTGATCATCATGCGCTGCGTGCTGGCATCCGATACCGCCCCACGCAGATCAGCCAGTCGCACAAAGGGCTGCTCGGGCGACAGGCGGTGTGCATAGGCCAGCCGTACCAGCAGCCACAGGCTCTGGAACGGCGCACGTCGGCCATCGACGGTTTGCGGCGTGGTCAGTTCCAGGTGAAGGGCGGGCAAGGTGGGTGGCTGCATACGGAAACTGCAGTTGAGGCTGCAAGGCAAAAAAGATTGCCGTCATTGTGCGCCAAGCCGTTTGTTACAGGCGTTACGCGTGTGACGTGCAGCATGCCTTGCGCGCTGGAAAGCGCACAGCGCGCTCCCTACGATGCGCAGCGCCGGTGCTTGCCGGCAGCTACCGACAACGTTCAAGGAGTTCCTATGCTCTCTCGCTGGTCAAAGACCTTCGCGCTGGCCTTTACAGCCTGTGCTTTCGTGATGGGTGCCAGTCAAGCGCACGCCGAGTTGATCGTGCGCGATGACCTGAAGCGCGTCTTCGACGAAACCGGTGTCACGGGCACCTTCGTGCTGATGGACATCAGCGCTGATCGCACCTACGTGGTCGACCTGTCGCGCGCCGCGCGACGCATTCACCCAGCATCGACTTTCAAGATTCCCAATAGCCTGATTGCCTTCGATACGGGTGCCGTGCGCGATGACCACGAGGTGGTCCCATACGGCGGCAAGCCCCAGCCCTACAAGCGCTGGGAGCACGACATGACGTTGCCCGAGGCGATTCGTGCGTCCAACGTGCCGATCTATCAGGAAGTGGCGCGCCGCATTGGCGCTGAGCGTATGCAGGCCTACGTGGATGCCTTTGACTATGGAAACCGTCAGATCGGCAGTGTGATTGACCAGTTCTGGCTGCGTGGTCCGCTGGAGATTTCTGCATTTGAAGAAGCGCGCTTCACCAGCCGACTGGCACTCAAGCAGTTGCCCGTGACGCCACGTACGTGGGATCGGGTCCATCGCATGTTGCTAATCGAGAAGCAGGGCGATGCAGCGCTCTACGCCAAGACAGGCGTCGCAACCGAGTACCAGCCCGAAATCGGTTGGTGGGTGGGCTGGGTTGAACGGGCGGGGCAGGTTTACGCGTTCGCCCTCAACATCGACATGCCCAACGAAGTCGACATGGCCAAGCGCATCCCGCTGGGCAAACGGCTGATGCAAGCGCTGGCAGTATGGCCGACACCATAAATCTCTGAGGATGCTGTATTTCTGATTCTTATATTCAATCGGGAATACCCGGAGTTAAAGATAGGAATCGGGTTGTGAGACGATTTCGTATGTAAAAAATTGTTGAATCTGGCTGTCACAAATTAGTCGTTAAAAACGTGTCATGTCTGGTCGTCCGTAAACGACTGGGTAGAGAGCATCGCCCGAGGGTCGGGCATTGGGGGTTGTTATGCGCAAGTGCTATACGAGAGGGGCCGCCGCGTTGATGGCGGCGATTGGGGTGACTGGGGCGCTGGCAGCTGATGGCCAGAGCAGTGGAACGATCCGGTTTAGGGGCGCTGTTGTTGCAACCGGGTACAGCGTGCAGGCCGGGCCGCGTGCTGCGGGCGTGGTCGATGGTCTGCAAGCGCGTACAGCCGCAACCGGCAATCAGGTGGTGGTGGACTTCAACACGCCCGTGGTCAAGCCAGTGCCCGCCGAGGTATCGGTCGTGGCGCGCAGCAAATCGTCGAGCGTGTGGCAGCGTGTTAGTGAGGCCGTTGGTGGCGCAGCTGTGCGCGCCCGGTATGAAGGCTTCAAGGCCAACGTGCTCACAGGCAAGAACGGCAAACTTACGCTATCGCATCCGCCGGGGGCAGAACCAGCCCTGGCCGTGGTGACGGTGGCATATAAATAAGGCGGGAATTCTCCCGCCTTATTTATTGGTCGCGCCGGTGCTTACGACGCCACCGGCCCCACCGGCGATTGGAACGGGTGGTATTGGTAGAGCCACGTTTCCGACAGCGGCTTGCCATCCACGCGCAGGAACAGGCGCATGTCCACCGGGTCCTTGCCGTCGACCGTCAGATCGAACTGCGCGCGCCAGTGGCCCGGCACACCATTCGGCACCGCTTCCGTAAACACATACGAGAACGTGCCGCGCGAGGTGCTCAGCACCGCTTCGGGCTTTACGCCAAAGGGCAGCTTCTCCAGCGGACCGCCCTTGAACTCCACCATGAACTTGCGCACACCGTGCGGACGCGGCTGGCCCGGCTGGCCACCGTTACCCAGGCGCGTGGCCACGCAACGCGCCAGCGGCGTCGGATACGGTTCATCGGCCAGCCAGTGCAGGCGGTAGCGCAAGCGATATTGACTACCCGCGCGCGCCGGCGCTTTCGGCACCCACATGGCGACGATGTTGTCGTGGATCTCGTCGTCGGTCGGGATTTCGATGAGCTGCACCGCGCCTTCGCCCCAGCCCTCCAGCGGCTCGACCCACAGGCTCGGGCGGCGCTCGTAGTGCACGCCGTCTTGGTAGTTATTGAAGTCGCGATCGCGCTGCAGCAAGCCGAAGCCGCGCGGGTTGTTGTCGCCAAAAGCGGACGCCATCGTGCGCGGCGGATCGTTCAGCGGGCGCCAGATGCGCTCGCCGCTGCCCGTCCAGAGAGCCAGTCCGTCGGAATCGTGCACCTCGGGGCGCCAGTCGGTGGCGGTGCCCTTGGCGGTTTCCGAGAACCAGTACATCGACGTGGCCGGCGCGATGCCGAAGCGGTCAATGTCGCGGCGCAAAAAGATCGCCGTGTCGATGTCCATCACCACGCCCTTCGTGCGGTGCATGACGAAGCGATATGCACCCGTGATGCTCGGGCCGTCGAGCAGCGTGTAGATGGTGACGGAATCGGCGCGGTTGTCTGCCGGCGTGTCGAACCACACGTGCGTGAAGTTGGGAAATTCTTCCGGTTTGCCTGCTTGAGCCACGTCCAGCGCAATGCCGCGCGCCGAGAGACCGTACTGATACAGCTCGCCGATGGCGCGGAAGTACGACGCACCGAGGAAGGCCACCCAGTCATTCTTCTTCCAGTCGAGTTTCTTCTGGTCGCCCAGGCGGCTTTCCTGGAAGCGAAAACCAGCGAACCCGCTGCCGCGCGGCAGCTTGCGCGCGGGGCTGTCGGCAGGCATGTCGAAGTAGGTCTCGTCGTAGACGACCTCGCGCGCGGCGCCTTTCTCCACGACGTGCATGCGCACTGGTGCACGGAAGAACGTGCCCAGGTGGAAGAACGTCACCGGAAACTGGCCAGGACCATCGGCAAACAGCGCGTGCGCCGTGTCGAACTTGATCTTGCCGTGCGCTTCGTAGTCGATCTTGGCGAGGATGTCAGCCGGCGCGGTGGCGGGCGGCGTATACGGCTGGCCGGCCATCGTGCGGGCGCGCTCGATCAGTGCATCGAAAGAAAACGGTGCGGCATCGCCCAGTTTGACGCGGCTGGCGGCCAGCGCTTCGGGCGTGATGCCAAGCGCGGCCAGCGTGGCGGTAACGGAGGCGGAGGCAAGAAGGGTTCGGCGTGTGACCATAGGTGCCTGTAACGTAACTTTGAAATCAGATCAGTCCGACATGGTAACGCGGGCAGGGGTTCCCGACGGGGACTTGGCGTCGCACTTGGCGGGGTCGGTTCGGATGCGACTTATACTTCGCCCATTGTGTTTGCAGAACAAGAACAACATGCCGGTTGATTGGAAAGCCCGCCCCGCGCGCGGTCGTTTTGTCCTCGGCTGCATTGCCCTCGTTGTGATCGGGGTGGTTTGCAGCTATCTCGGTTATCAGGATGGTGAACAGCTGAGGGCCACGTGGTCGCGCCTGAGCGTCGGCGCAGCCGTTACAGCAGTTGGCCTGCTCGGCTTTCTGCTGCTTGCTTTCGGCGCCGCAGCACGCCGCGAGCGCATGCTGTTTTCGAGCGCAGTGGTGCGTTCGCGCCGCGTGCGCATTTCCGGCTGGGTGGCCTCGCTGGTGATCGGGGCATTCGTCTTTGCCTACGTCTACGCATCAACAGGCGTGTAGCCGTCAGACCACTTTCGCTGACATTCACGCCGCTGGATCCACCGTTCGTCGCACGCCGCTTGGTTGACGCCAAACAGTTGGTGATACTGCCTGCCACCGATCCAACGTGGGGCTTCATGACGCAACGACATCGCAGTCTTGGCTGGTTAGCCCGCGCGGGACTCGCGCTTGGCTTGGCCGTGTGCACGCATGTAACGCTTGCCGCTCCACTGTGCGATGCGCCAGCCCAATTGAACGACGGCTGGCAGGTCGACGCGAGCCCTGCTGCAGCGGGTTTCGATGCCGACCGCCTCTGCAGCGTCCTGCATCACTTCGCAGACGGCGATATCAACTTCCACAGCCTGCTCGTTGTACGCCAGGGCCATCTGGTGGCCGAGGTCTATCGGCCCGGTAAGGACGAGCGCATCAAAGACCTGTTCCGCACCACGCGAGTATTTGGCCCGACCACCGTGCACGACGTCCGGTCGATCAGCAAATCGGTGACGAGCCTGCTATGGGGGATTGCGCAGGCGCAAGGCAAGATGCCGCCGCTCGACACGCCCGCGTTGTCATTGTTTTCGGATCTGGCAGACCTCAACGGGCAAGGGCGTGAGGCGATCACGCTGGCGCAGATGCTCGCCATGTCGAGCGGCCTGGCCTGGAACGAATGGAACGCGACCGGCCTGCTGGACAACGACGAATTTGGCCTGATCTGGCGCGGTGCGCAGGCGCACTACGTGTTCGACCGGCCCATGGCTGCGCCGGCCGGCACGCAGTTCAACTACAACGGCGGCAACACGGTGGTGCTGGCGCAGTTGCTGGTGGAGCGCGTGGGCATGTCGCTGCCCGACTACGCGCGCAAGCAACTTTTCGAACCGCTGGGTATTACCGACTGGGAATGGGTCGACGATTTTCGGGGCCGCCCGATGGCGCACGCCGGGTTGCGGCTGCGCCCGCGTGATCTGGCCCGCATCGGGCAACTCGTACTGCAGCACGGTCAATGGCAGGGTCGCCAGATCGTGCCCGCCGAATGGATTGCGGAATCGACGCGCCCACGCATCGACACTGGCCTCGAGCCCGGCTTGCAGTATGGCTACCAGTGGTGGCTGGGCAAGGTGGAAGCGGGCGGTGCGCAGCAGGACTGGATCGGTGGCATCGGCCGAGGCGGGCAGCGTCTCTGGATCGTGCCGGGGCTAGACATGGTGGTGGTGGCCACCGCGGGTGACTATAACCAGCGCGCGATCTGGAGGCAGACCAAAACGTTGTTCAGCGAGGTCATGGCGACAGTGCAGCCGGCGTTGCCCGCCGCTTCCGCCACCAGATGACCGCTGCGCAGCTCAGAGGAACCGGTCCAGGATCTTGCGGCTGGGCTTGTCCAGCGCAAAGTGATCGCGAATCAGGTAGTGGATGCCGTGGCTGTCTGAGATCAGCAGCGTGCTGCCGGTCAGGCGACGGATGTCTTCTTCCCCGCGCAATACGAGATCGGTCTGGCCGCGATCGGTCTGCACCGTCCACGTGCTGGGCGTGGCATAGGTCGACACGCCGATGATCTTGCGGATCTCGGGCATGAACTCGCGTGCGGCCAGCTCATCTGCGATCAGCGTGCGTGTTGGTTCGGGCAACGCATCCAGCCGCGTGATCCAGACCAGCTCGCGGCCATCGGTGCTCATCAGGCTGAAACCGTCGCCGGCGGCGGAAATCGGAAACGCGCGCACAGGCACTACGCCTTCATGCGAGGTGCCATCGGCCAGGGTCATGACCAGCTTGCCGAGGCTGTTGCGGCTCAGGGTGAAATCGGGCGTCTGCATTACCGTGCTCTTCCAGAAACGTGATGGCTGCGCTTATTGCGCGTAAGCCGGTTCGGCAGCGTCCACGCGCTCGCCGTCGCTCGTCATGTCGGTGTCTGCATCGACATTGCGCGCTTGCGCCTGATAGAGCTTGTAGTACGCCCCTTCGCGTGCCAGCAGTTCATCGTGGCTGCCCACCTCGACGATTTGGCCACGGTCCATGACGACCAGGCGATCGGCCTTGCGCAGCGTTGACAGACGGTGCGCGATGGCGATGGTCGTGCGGCCCTGCACGAGGTTGTCGAGCGCCTTCTGGATTTCTTTCTCGGTGGTCGTATCCACCGACGACGTGGCCTCGTCCATGATCAGGATGCGCGGGTTGATGAGCAGCGCGCGCGCAATCGAAATGCGCTGGCGCTCACCGCCCGACAGCGCCTGGCCCCGTTCACCCACCAGCGAATCGTAGCCATGCGGTAGGCGCAGGATGAACTCGTGCGCGTGGGCCGCGCGCGCGGCGGCGACGATCTCCTCGCGCGTGGCGTCGGGCTTACCGTAGGCGATGTTGTCGGCAATCGTGCCAAAGAACAGGAACGGCTCCTGCAGCACCAGGCCGATGTTGCGGCGGAATTCCGAGATGGGCAGCGAGCGGATATCGACGCCATCCACGCGGATCGCCCCTTCCGACACATCGTAGAAGCGGCAGATCAGGTTCACGAGCGTGCTCTTGCCCGAGCCGCTATGCCCCACCAGGCCGATCATCTCGCCCGGCTGGATCGACAGGTTCAGGCCGCGGATCACCGCACGGTTGCCGTAGCGGAAGCCCAGGTCGCGCAGCTCGATCGCGCCGTTGACCTTCTCGATGTGCATGGGCTTGGCCGGCTCCGGCACGCTCGATACATGGTCAAGGATGTCGAAGATCCGCTTGGCGCCGGCCGCCGCCTTCTGCGTGACGGACACGATGCGGCTCATCGAATCCAGGCGTGTGTAGAAGCGGCTGATATAGGTCAGGAACGCCACGAGCACGCCCACGCTGATGGCGTCGTGGCTGATCTGCCAGATCCCGAAGATCCACACCACCAGCAGGCCCACTTCGGTCAGCAGCGTCACGGTGGGCGTGAACAGCGACCACACCGCGTTGACGCGATCGTTGATCGCCAGATTGTGCTTGTTGGCTTCAGCAAAGCGCGTCACTTCGCGCTTTTCCTGGGCGAAGGCCTTGACCACGCGGATGCCCGGGATCGTGTCGGCCAGCACGTTGGTGATTTCCGACCAGATCCGGTCGATCTTCTCGAAACCGTGCCGCAGGCGGTCGCGCACGAGGTGAATCATCGACGCGATGAACGGCAGCGGCATCAGCGTGACGAGCGCCAGCCAGGGGTCGATCGAGACCAGGATCACCGCCGTCATCGCGATCATCAGCACGTCGGTGGCGAAGTCGAGCAGATGTAGCGATAGGAACACACTGATCCGATCGCTTTCCGAGCCGATGCGGGCCATCAGGTCACCCGTGCGCTTGCCGCCGAAGTACTCCAGCGACAGCTTGAGCAGGTGCTCGTACGTCGTGGTGCGCAGGTCGGCGCTGATGCGCTCGGACACGCGCGCCAGCAGGTAGGTGCGCGCCCAGCCCAGCGACCACGCCACCAGCGCGGCGCCAAGGAGACCGCTCAGATAGAGCGCGACCAGGCTGGTGTCGATCGGCTTGCCGTTCTGGTACGGGATCAGCACCTTGTCCATCAAGGGCATCGTCAGGTACGGCGGCACCAGGGTGGCGGCCGTGCCGAGCAGCAGCAGGGCGAAACCAGCCAGCAATTGCCAGCGATACGGCCGGGCAAAGCGCCACAGGCGCAGCAGGGCCCAGGTGGAGGGCGGCTGTTCCAGCTCGCGGCTGCACTGAGGGCAGGTGTCTTCACCGGGCGGGAGCGGCGCCTTGCAGGTTGGGCAGACATTGGCGTCGGCCGGAGCGGGCTCGGCACCTGCAGTCAGTGCGTTGCGGCGTGCGTCGAACACGTCCGTCAGCCGCAGGGCGTCGGCGTTGTGGCCCAGCGTGTACCGCCAGCTCGCAAGGCGGCGCTGGCCGTCGGACAGCTCCAGCGTGCCCACGCCGGCGTGGTCGGTGTGCGAAAGCGTCATGCCGGGCGCGATGTCCCAGCTTTGCAAGTCCTTGCCGCCGGGTGCCCGCCCGATCAGGCGGCGATGCGTAACAACCAGCCACCCTTGGGTAAAATGCAGCCTTGCGTCCAAATCCAGCTGCAGTCCGGCCAGGACGGTTTCCTCTGGAGCGAGGCTTGAGCCGAGCTCGACACTCCAGGGGTCCTGAGCGCGGGCAAGGTTGGGGGCGGATGTTGGGGAGGACTGGGTCATGAGCGGCGCAAAGAATTCAAAAAGCGCGTCCCAATGGCCCAAAAAACAGCCCAAAACGGGTAAAGGACGAACATAAATCGGAGCAATGGTGCGGCCATCGCGCGCGTTGAGCGCCCGGTGGCCCGAAATTTTGCTCGCAAGTATACCTAGGGGAGCGAGCCAGGAATTTGGTGCGGTGCACAACGCACTCCTGGCTCAAGCGGTCAACGCCGAAGCCGTTGTAACGTTATTGAAAGGTAACGCTTCATTTTCTCGGGCATTTCGCCCACTGCTTTCCAAGCTAATTCGATGAAGAAGAAGGACATTGAGATTCTCGATGTCATGTCGCTGCGCGGCCCGAATATGTGGACATATCGGCCAGTGCTGGAGGCATGGGTCGACATTGGTGAACTGGAGGATTTCCCCTCCAACACGATTCCGGGGTTCTATGAGCGCCTGTCGACGTGGCTGCCAACGCTGATCGAGCACCGCTGCAGCCCCGGCGTGCGCGGCGGCTTCCTGATGCGCTTGAAGGAAGGCACCTGGCCGGGTCACATCCTGGAGCACGTCACGCTTGAGCTGCAGAACCTGGCCGGTATGCCGGGCGGTTTCGGCAAGGCGCGCGAGACCCCGATCCGCGGTGTCTACAAGGTGATCGTGCGTGCCTGGCACGAAGACGTGACCCGTGCAGCACTGCTGGCGGCGCGGGACCTCGTCATGGCCGCCATCGAAGATCGCCCGTTCGACGTGGATGCCGCGGTTGAAACGCTGCGCGATCTGGTGGACGACCACTGCCTTGGCCCCAGCACGGCCTGCATCGTGGATGCCGCCGATGACCGGGGCATTCCGTCGATCCGCCTGTCGGATGGCAACCTCGTGCAACTGGGCTACGGCGCACGCCAGCGCCGCATCTGGACGGCCGAGACGGACCGCACCAGCGCCATTGCCGAATCGATCTCGCGCGACAAGGACCTTACGAAAAGCTTATTGCAGTCGTGCGGCGTGCCGGTGCCGGAAGGCCGCATGGTCGACAGCGCCGAAGACGCGTGGGACGCCGCCGAAGACATCGGCGTGCCCGTGGTGGTCAAGCCATACGACGGCAACCACGGCCGCGGCGTCTTCACGAACCTGATGACGCGCGAAGAGGTGGAAACCGCCTATGCCGTGGCCATCGAGGAAGGCAACGGCGTGATCGTCGAGCGCTTCGTCTCCGGCAACGAACACCGCCTGCTGGTGGTGGGCGGCCGTGTGGCAGCGGCGGCCATGGGCGAGACCGCCTCGGTTGTCGGCGATGGCACCTCCACCATTGAGGAGCTGATCGAATCGCAGATCAACGCCGACCCGCGCCGTGGACCTACCGAAGAGCACCCGCTGAACCCTGTGCGCCTGGACTCCGCCGCGCGCTTGGAGCTCAAGCGCCAGGGCTATGCCGATGGCACCGCCGTGCCGCCCGCAGGCCGCACCGTGCTGATCCAGCGCAACGGCAACGTCGCATTTGATGTGACCGACCGCGTGCACCCGAGCGTGGCGGCCCATGTGTCGCTGGCGGCACGGGTGGTCGGGCTGGACATTGCCGGTGTGGATCTGGTGGCCGAAGACATCTCGCGCCCGCTGGACGAACAGCGCGGCGCCGTTGTTGAGGTGAACGCCGGGCCGGGTTTGCTGATGCATATCCGCCCCGCCCAGGGCGAACCGCGCCCGGTGGGCCGTGCGATTGTCGACCACCTGTTCTCCGACAAGGACGGCGTGCAGGACGATGGCCGCATTCCCGTCGTCGGCATCACGGGCACCAACGGCAAGACCGTCGTCGCCAAGCTGGTGGCGCAACTGCTGCAGCTGTCGGGCAAGCACACGGGCCTGGGCTGCAGCGACGGCTTGTACCTGGACCACCGCCAGGTGGAAGGAGTGGCCCGCAGCGATCGCGCTGCCTGGGACGCCTGCCATCGCATCTTGATGAACCGCGCGGTGGAAGCCGCCGTGTTCGAAAACGACAGCGGCATGATCCTGTCGCAAGGGCTGCCGTATGACCGCTGCCAGGTCGGCGTGGTCACCAACTTCGACAAGCCCGATCACCTGGGCGACTTCTACGTCGAAGACGAAGACCGCATGTACAGCGTTCTGCGTACGCAGATTGATGTGGTGCTGAAAACCGGCGTGGGCGTGCTCAATGCCGCTGACGCGCGCCTGGTCGAGATGGCTGAGCTGTGCGACGGCGAGGTGATCTTCTTTGCGCTCTCGGGTGACCTGCCGGCCATCGCAGCACACCGTGCCGCGGGCAAGCGGGCTGTGTTCGTGCGCGATGGCAAGGTGGTGCTCGCCACCGGCCAAACGGAAGTGGCACTGGCCGATGTGTCGGCCATCCCGCTCGCTTACGCGGGCCGGGTGCCGTTCCAGGTCGAGAACGTGCTGGCCGCCGTGGCGACTGGCTGGGCGCTGGGCATCTCGCATGAGTTGATCCGTGCCGGCATTCTCACGTTTGACGTTGGCCAGGTGGATGTGCCGGGCCGCTTCACGCTGTTCCAGCACAACGGCGCCACGATCGTGGTGGATGACGCGCACAACGTGTCGGCGCTGCAGGCGCTGACCGCTGCGTTGGACAACTTCCCGGCAGAGCGCCGGACGCTGGTATTTGGTGCCGGCGTTCAGCGCCGCGACGAGGATCTCGTGGCACAAGGTAAGGTAATTGGCCAAACGTTCGACCGCGTGCTGCTGTGCGAAGACGCGAGCGTCAAGCGTGCCGATGCCCAGTTCGAGTCCCAGGCGCGTGCGCTGCTCAAGCAAGGGTTGCAGCAAGGCGGCCGAGTGGCCGAGGTCGTCATTGAAGGGGGCAAGCGCTGGGATGCCGTGGAAACGGCGCTATCGCAGCTCGCAGCTGGTGACCTGCTGGTCCTGCAATGCGATGAGTGCGCGATCGATGCCACTGTCGAACAAGTCCACCAGTGGATGGGCCGCACGGAACACCGGGCCTGAATCTCACAAGCAGCCCCAAGCACAACGGAAAGCCGACTGTATGGAAGTCTCTCGTATCCGGGCCTTGCGCGGCCCGAATCTCTGGTGTCGTCACACGGCCATCGAGGCCATCGTGGCGTGCTCGGACCAATCGCTGCTGCTGGCCGAGCTGCCGGGCTTTGAAGAACGCCTGCGTGCGCGTTTTCCAGCCATCGGCCCGCTGCGGCCGGATGACGAAGCCGGTGCGCCGTCGATGGCGCATGCACTGGAAGCCGCTGCGCTGGGCCTGCAGGCTGCTGCCGGTTGCCCGGTCACTTTCAGCCACACTGAGCCCACGCTCGAACCGGGTACGTACCAAGTCGTTGTCGAATACAGCGAAGAGGAAGTGGGGCGACTGGCGTTCGAGCTGGCTGGCCAACTCTGTCTGGCGGCGCGTGATGACCAGCCGTTCGATCTGGACGACGCGCTGCACCGCCTGCGCGACCTGGACGAAGACGTGCGCCTGGGCCCAAGCACCGGTTCCATCGTCGATGCGGCTGTGGCGCGCGGCATTCCGTACCGCCGCCTCACGCAAGGCTCGATGGTGCAGTTCGGTTGGGGCAGCAAGCAGCGCCGCATTCAGGCGGCCGAGACCGACATGACCAGCGCCGTGGCCGAATCCATCGCGCAGGATAAGGACCTGACCAAGACCCTGCTGCACGCAGCTGGTGTGCCGGTGCCGCTGGGCCGCTCGGTGCGCAGCGCCGAAGAGGCCTGGGAAGCCGCGCAGGAAATCAGCGGTCCGGTGGTGGTCAAGCCGCGTGATGGCAACCAGGGCAAGGGCGTGGCCGTGCGCATCCGCACGCAGGAAGAGGTGATGACCGCCTACGAAGTCGCGGCCGACATCTCGTCGGACGTGATCGTCGAACGCTACATCCCCGGCCACGATTTCCGTCTGCTGGTGGTGGGCAAACACTTGGTGGCGGCCGCGCGCCGCGACCCACCGCAGGTCATTGGCGACGGCAAGCACACGGTGCGCGAGCTGGTTGAAGAAGTGAACCGCGACCCGCGCCGCGGCGAAGGGCATGCCACGTCGCTCACGAAGATCCGCTTTGACGACATTGCACTGGCCACGCTCGCCAAGCAGGGCCTGAGCGCCGACGCCGTGCCGCCGAAGGGTACGCGCGTGGTGCTGCGTAACAACGCCAACCTTTCCACGGGCGGTGCAGCAACCGATGTGACCGACGACGTCCACCCAGCCATTGCCGCACGAGCGGTGGCTGCTGCACAGATGGTCGGGCTCGACATCTGCGGTGTGGATGCCGTGTGCGAAACGATGCTCAAGCCGTTCGAGGACCAGGCCGGCGGCATTGTGGAAGTCAATGCCGCGCCGGGCCTGCGCATGCACCTGCAGCCGTCATACGGCAAGGGCCGCGCGGTGGGCGAGGCCATCATCTCGACGATGTTTGCCGACGGCGACGATGGTCGCATCCCTTTGGTGGCAGTCTCCGGCACCAACGGCAAGACGACGACCGTGCGCCTGATCACCCATCTGCTGGCCTCCAGTGGCCTGCGCATGGGCATGACCGGCACTGACGGCGTGTACATCCAAGGCCAGCGCATCGATACCGGCGACTGCAGCGGCCCGCGCAGCGCCCGCAACGTGCTGCTGCACCCCGACGTGGATGCCGCTGTGTTCGAAACCGCGCGCGGCGGCCTGCTGCGCGAAGGCCTGGCCTTCGACCGCTGCGACGTGGCCGTGGTGACCAACGTGGGCGAAGGCGACCACCTGGGCCTGAACTACATCAGCACTGTTGAAGACTTGGCCGTGCTCAAGAGCGTGATTGTGCAGAACGTGGCACCGCGCGGCATGGCCGTCCTCAACGCCGCCGACCCGATGGTTGCGCGCATGGCCGATGGTTGCCCGGGTTCGGTCACGTTCTTCGCGCAGGATGCGAGCCTGCCCACCCTGGCACTGCATCGCGCCCAGGGCAAGCGTGTGGTGTTTGTCGACGGTGCGGAGATCGTGGCGACCGAAGGCGCCAACGAAACGCGCATCGCATTGGCCGATATTCCGCTCACGCGCAATGGCACGATCGGTTTCCAGGTTGAGAACGCCATGTCGTCGATTGCCGCTGCTTGGGCGCTTGGTATCGACTGGGCGGTCATTCGCCGCGGGCTGGCGACGTTTGTGAACGACGCTGCCACGGCACCGGGCCGCTTCAACCTGTTCGACTACAAGGGTGCCACGCTCATCGCCGACTACGGCCACAACCCCGACGCCATCCAGGCACTGTGCAACGCCGTGGCTACCATGCCGGCGCGTCGCCGCTCTGTGGTGATCAGCGGGGCGGGTGACCGCCGTGATGAGGACATCCGCAAGCAGACGCAGATCCTCGGTGGCGTGTTTGACGATGTCCTGCTGTACGAAGACCAATGCCAGCGCGGCCGTGCAGACGGCGAAGTGCTGGCGCTGCTGCGCGAGGGGCTGCAGGGTGCCCAGCGCACCAGCCACATCGATGAGATTCGCGGCGAGTTCCTCGCCATTGATACGGCACTGGGCCGCCTGCAGCCCGGCGACCTCTGCCTGATCCTGATTGATCAGGTGGAAGAGGCGCTGGATCACATCGCCAAGCGCGTGGCGGAGTAAGCCGCTCCAGCGGCCGTGCCGGTACGAAGGCCGGCCGCTGATTGCGCTCGTGCTGTCTGGCGCATCCATCGCTGCCCGCATCGGGGCGTTGCTGGCCAAGGATATGAAAAGCAGTCTGTCAGAACGCCTTGACACTTGGCGCACCAATGTCGTGATCCTGTTTGGGTTCGCGCTCGGCCTGTGCGCGCTGTTCGCTGCCATGTGGGCCGCACTCGAGGTGCTGCGCCGGATTGGTGCGTGGCTCTTCATTGATGCCTCGCTCGGGCCCTATGTCCGGCTCGACAGCAACAGTGTGATCAATGTTCTTCCGAACAATCTGCTGGTCTTGTTCTATCTGCTGCTGACGTACAGCGTGTTGTCGAATGCGTGGCAGGTGTTTCGCCGTCCATGGCGCGGCGGGCGCAAAGTTGGGGCGCAGCGTGAAGAAGCGAGGCGACAGCTCAGGCGGTTTGCCGTTGCGACACCGGTGGTCTTGCTGCTGTGCCTGCCCGGGATGAACACCTACACGATCGTCACGCCGACGCAGATTGTGCAAAAGCGTTTCTTTGCCCTGCATGCCGAGTCCTACCCGCTCGGGCAAGTGACGAAGGTGCAATGCACGGTCGCGGGGCGGGGCTTGATTTTTACTGAGCTGACCTTCTCGGATGGGCGCTCATTGGAAGAGGCCGGCTTTCACCCACGTCTGATGACGGCCATCGCGCATGTCGGCGGGGTCAACGTTGAATACGACCGCCGTTGCCGATCCGAGTTCGGTATCGACGATGCTGCGCGGCTGTCGGCGCCGCCTACGAGCTGATGGCGGCTGCCCTATGATGGCGGGTCGTCGATATGATTCCTCGTTTGACTACCATGCCCGATCCCATCTCGCTCGCGCCCGTCGAGCTTGCCAAGTCGTACCGATTGCTCAACCATGGGCCGACCACGCTGGTCAGCAGTGCGCACAACGGCGTGCGCAACGTCATGGCCGCCGCTTGGGCGATGCCGCTCGACTTTGACCCACCCAGGGTGCTGCTGGTGGTCGACAGCCGTACGCTCACGCGTGAGTTGATCGAAGCCTCCGGCGTATTCGCACTCAATATCCCCACCCGAGCCATTGCCGAGACGACGCTCACCGTAGGCACGCTCTCCGGCCGCGATGGCGACAAGTTCGAAGCGCTCGGTCTCGCCAGCGTACCGGCCCGCACGATCGACGTACCACTGGTGGCGGGCTGCGCGGCATGGCTGGAATGCCGCGTCATTCCAGAGCCGCACAACGAGAAGCGCTACGACCTGTTCATTGCTGAAGTGACGGCCGCCTGGGCAGACCCAGCGTTGTTCAGCAACGGCCGCTGGCACTTCACCGATGCCGGTAGCAAGACGGTGCATTACCTCGCGGGCGGCGCCTTCTTTGAAACGGGCGATGCTTTTAGCGTCGAGGCCAAGCAACCATGAGCGACATCGCCATCCGCCCGTTGGTTGACGATGACGCTGAAGCGTTCAAGGCGCTGCGCCTCCAGGCGATTCAAGATGCACCCACCGCCATCTGGCCGACGCACGATGAAGAGTCCGGGCGCACGCTGGAGGAGACGCGCAATCGCATCCGCACGACCGATCACCAGATCGTGTTTGGCGCGTTTGCGGGGCAAGCGCTGATCGGCATTGCCGGCTTGCGCCGAGAACGGCTCGCGCAAGTCGCGCACAAGGCTGTGCTGTGGGGCGTGTTTGTAGACCCCGCGCACCGGCGGAGTGGTATTGCGGGGCGTCTGTTGGACGCAGCCATTGAACATGCGCGCGCCGCACGCGTGTTGCAGATCCAACTCTGCGTCAATGCCGAAAACCCGCGTGCGCAACAGCTGTATCGCAACGTGGGTTTCGAAACCTTCGGCGTCGAGCGCCGCGCCATGCGTGTCGGAGATCGCTTCTTCGACGAAGAACACATGGCGTTGCGGCTCGACACCTGAGCCGTCAGGCACACGCCATCAGGTCGGCCACGCCCTGGCTGGCCTGCGCGCGTATGCTCTCCACATCCAGCCCGCACACCACGCCCTCATCCACCACCACGCGCCCGTTGATGATGCTGGTGCGCACGGTGATCGGCTCGCCCGCCACCACGGGCGCGAGCGCCGGATCGTGGAAGCCGTAGAAGCGCGGGTGGTTGATGTCGTAGAGCACCAGGTCTGCCGCTTGCCCGACCCGCAACGTGCCGACCTCGCCCAAACCCAGCACGCGTGCGCCGCCGGCCGTGGCCCAGTGGATTACCTCTTCGGCCGTGGTGGCGCTGGCGCCCTGTGCTGCGCGGTGGATCAGCCAGGTGGTGTTGACTTCGCCGGTCATGCTGCCTGATTCGTTCGACGCCACGCCATCCACGCCCAACGACACCGGCACGCCGGCCGCCGCCAGCTGCGGCACCGGTGCGATGCCGCTGCCCAGCCGGCTGTTGCTGACCGGGCAGTGCGCGATGCCGGTGCCCGTTTGCGCCAGCATGCGAATCTCCGACGGCTGCAGGTGCACGAGGTGCGCGAACCAGACATCTGGTCCCAGCCACTCGTGCTCGGCCACGAACTCTACCGGCAGGCAGTTGTACTTCTCGCGGCAGAAGCGTACGTAGTTGTCGGTCTCAGACAGGTGCGTATGCATGCGTAGGTTCATGGCGCGCGCCACATGCGCCAACTCTGCCAGCAGAGCCGGCGGCAGCGAGAACGTGGGCGTGGTCGGGGCAACCACCACACGGCGCATCGCGTCGGGCGAAGCATCGTGATAGCGGTGCTTGAGGCGTTCGATGTCGGCCAGCATCTGGTCGAGCGTTTCTGGTTGCAGCGCCGTCTTCGAAAACCCCGGATGGCTGTTGGCTGATTCAATCGCGCCGCCACGGCACAACACGAAGCGCATGCCAAATTCACCGGCCACATTGAACAGCATGTCGCCCGACTCGGTGCTGCCGCCAGCGTGATAGAGGTAGTGGTGGTCGGCACACGTGGTGGCGCCTGACAGCAGTAGCTCCGCCATCCCCAAGCGCGCAGCGGTGCGCATCAGCTCCGGCGTGAACAGCGGCAGGCGCGGATATGGCACGCTGGCCAGCCACCCTTGCAGGTCCTGGTTCATGCCTTCCGGCACGGCCTTGAGCAGGTTCTGGAACAGGTGGTGGTGTGTGTTGATCCAGCCGGGGTAGACGAGGCAGTCGCTGGCGTCGATCACACGCTCGCCGGGGCGGGGCATGAGGTCGGGGCCCATCTCGGCAATGCGGCTGCCGACGATGCGGATATCGACGGCACCAGCGCGCGCCGCGTCGCCACGCAGGCCGGTCATGACGGCGACGGGGCGGCGGATCAGGATGTCTTGAGGCGTGTTGAGCATGAGAGTTTCCGGTGGAAAATCAGGCGCGGCCGGCCGTTCGCACGATGGACGACGGCACATGCGCTTCGCCGGTGCCATTGAGCAGCAGATTCAGCGCCACCGACACCAGGCAGGCGATGACCACGCCGCTGTGCAGGAACGGTTGCGTCCAGTCGGGCATTTGCTTGAACAGCGCCGGGGCAAGCACCGGCACCAACGCCGCGGCAATGGTGAAGCCCACGATCAGCACGTTGTAGCGGTTCTCTTCGTAGTCCACGCGTGCCAGCGTCTGGATACCGGCTGCGGCCACCACACCGAACATGGCGATGCCCGCACCGCCCAGTGCAGCCGGCGGCGTGGCGGCAATCACGGCGCCGGCCTTGGGCACCAGCGCCACCAGGCACATCAGCACGCCGCTCACGGCCACCACCCAGCGGCTGCGCACGCCGGTCAGCACCACCAACCCGACGTTCTCCATGAACGCAATGAACGGGAAGGCTGCGAACATGCCGGCAATGGCGCTGGCCAAACCGTTGGCGCGCAGGCCGTTGATGGCTTCTTCTTCCTGGATGGGCTTCTCGACGATGTCACCGATGGCCAGGAACAGCCCCATCGATTCCACCATCTGCACGATCATCACGACGATCATGGTGAGTGCCGGCACGATCGCAAAAACGGGCATGCCGAAGTGGAAGGGCACCGGCAGCGTTGCCCACGGGGCTTCCGCCACACCGTGGAAGTTGCCCATGCCCAGCGCACAGCCGAGCAGCGTGCCGACAATCATGCCGATCAGCACCGCGAGGTTGCGCAGCAGCGGGGTGCCGAAGCGGTTGATGAGGAGGATGGTGAGCACCACGATGGCCGCCACCATCAGGTACAGCGGCGCACCGAAGTTGGAGGCGTTGCGCCCGCCGCCCACCCAGTCATAGGCGACCGGAAAGAGTTGCAGGCCGATGACGGTCACGATACAGCCCGTCACCACCGGTGGAAAAAATCGCCGCAGCCGCCCCACCAGCGGTGCGGCGAGCAGCGTAAACAGACCGGCCGTAATGACCGCACCGCACACGCCCGCGAAACCTACGGCAGGGTTGGTGCCGATGGCAATCACCGGCCCTACGCTGCTGAACGCGACCCCCTGCAGGATCGGCAACCGCACCCCGAACTTCCAGAACCCGATGGTCTGCAACAGCGTGGCGATGCCCGAGCAGAACAACGTTGTGCTGATGAGGACAATGGTGTCCGCCTGCGACATCTTCAGCGCCGATGCAATGATCAGCGGCACCGCGATGGCGCCGATGTACGACACCGCCATATGCTGCAAGCCCAACGTCAACATCTGTCGGGTCGACAAAATCTGGTCGACCGGGTGTACGGCTGTTGTCATGGTTGTCTCCTATCGTTGTCATGCCCGGGGCGTGCCAGGAGCCGCCCGCAGGTCAGGGGGATGTCATGTCATGGCATGCTCACGCCGCCAGACACGCGTTGAAACCGTCCTGCAGGGCCGCACGATCAAGGTCGCGGCCGATGAAGACGATCTTGCTGCTGCGCGCTTCGCTGCCCCAGGGCTGCGTTGCGCGAAAATCGATGAGGCTGTGCACACCCTGCAGCACGTAGCGCTGCGCCTGACCTTGCACGGCCAGGATGCCCTTCATGCGATACAGCGTTTCCGCTTGTTCGTTGCGCAGGGTTTCGATCCAGGTATGGAAGCGGGCGAGGTCAACGTCAGCCGGCACGTCAAAGCCCACCGAGCTGACGCTCGGGTCGTGCTGGTGATCGGGCTCGTGGTCATGCGCTTCGGCATGAACATGTTCATGGTCGTGATCATGATGGTCATGATCGTGGTGCTCGCCATGCTCGGCACCGATCTCCAGCAGCTTCTGCGTGGCTTCGAACGCGCCCACGCCAATGATCTTGTTCAGGTCGATCTCGGCATAACTGGAGGTGACGATGTCGGCCGTGGCGTTCAGCCCGCGGATGCGTTCGCGCAGCGCGGTAACGGCATCGGCATCGACCAGGTCCACCTTGTTGATGACGATGCGGTCTGCACAGACGATCTGGTCAACGGCCTGGTTGTCGACACCGTCCAGTTGCAGATCATCCAGATGCGCGGCGATGTGCTTGGCGTCAACCATGGTCACGATGGCGTCCAGCTCCACGTGCTCGGCGATCGGGTCGTCAATGAAGAACGACTGTGCCACCGGGTACGGATCGGCCAGGCCGCTGGTTTCCACCAGGATGTGGTCCAGGCGCTCGGGCCGTGCAACGAGTTGGCGCACGATGCGCACGAGGTCTTCGCGTACTTCGGCTGTGCAGCACACGCAGCCGTTGACCATCTCGTAGATCTCTTCGTTCTCCGAGGCCATCACCAGGCCGCCGTCAATGCCGACCTCGCCGAATTCGTTCTCGATCACGGCAATCTTGCGGCCGTGGTTTTCACGCAGGATGTAGTTGAGCAGCGTGGTTTTGCCGGCGCCCAGGAAGCCGGTCAGGATGGTGACCGGAATCTTGGTGTTCGGGCCAGGCAGGTGGGCTTGGGTGGTCATGCGATCTCCTTGTCAATCGTGGGTGGGGTACGGACTAAGGTTGGTAAAGCGTGTTCGCCCCAGCGCAGGGCGGTGCCGGCATCGAGCCCGAAGAGGTCGAGTACGCGGCCGAGGGTGTGGTCGATCATGTCGTCCAACGTATTGGGTCTTGCATAGAAGGCCGGCACGGGCGGGGCGACGATGGCGCCCATCTCCGTCACGGCCTGCATGTTGCGCAGGTGTGCCAGGGTGAATGGCGTCTCGCGCGCCATCAGTACCAGCGGGCGGCGCTCTTTGAGCGTGACATCCGCCGCGCGTGTCAGCAGTGTCGACGAAACACCGGTGGCGATTTCCGCCAGCGATTTCATCGAGCACGGCGCCACGATCATGCCGAGCGCGCGAAACGATCCGCTGGCAATGCCGGCGGCCATGTCGTCTGCACGGTGGTAATGCGTGGCGCGGTCGATCACGTCGGCCAGCTTGTACGGCGTTTCGTGCGTCATCGTCAGCAGGGCAGACCGCGTGACGACGAGGTGCGTTTCCACCTCCAGCGCCTGCAGCAGCTCCAGCAGGCGCACGCCGTAGATGAAGCCTGACGCGCCGCTGATGCCGACCACCATGCGCGGGGGCGCGGGGCGGAGATGCTGAAGATGGCGTGCATTCATGATTGCACTCCGGCTTTGGCGAGGATCTCGCTTGCCCGCGCAATGACCGCCGGATCGATGCGTGCACGGATGCCCTCGAAGCTGGCGCCGCGCGTGGCGTCGATGCCCATGCGCGAGGTCGTGCCATGCACGGACGACGACGGATCGAGCGGGCTGCCCGGCAGGCCATCGATCATGAACAGATCCTGATGCGGCTGGAAATGCGTGGCCATGGCCCACAGCACCTGTTCGTCCTGCTGCAGATCAATGTCCGAATCCACCGCAATCACGGTCTTGAGGTACGGGTCCCAGCCGAGCAGGGCGAGCATGATCTGGCGGGCCTCGCCGTCGCGTGTCGGATTGAGCGCGACATAGCAGTGGAAGTGCGTGCCCGAGTTCGGGTAGTGCAGCGCCGTCACTGAAGGGAAGCGCGCCTTGAGCTTTTCGCTCATCTCGGCTTCGCGCGGCAGGCGGGCCAGCGTGAGGTGCTCGGCGTACTGACCGCCCACCACGTCGACCAGCCATGCATCGCGCCGGCGCATCAGCGAATCGATGCGCAGCACGTTGTTGGTGGAGCGGTCTGACGAATAGCCGGTGAATTCACCAAACGGGCCTTCTTCCGCATACGCGGCCGGGTCGATGGTGCCTTCCAGCACGAACTCCGCCGCCGCCGGCACGCCGATGCCGTAGCGGGGCGTGCGCACGATATCCAGCGGCGCGCCCAGCAGGCCACCGGCCACGGCGCGTTCATCGGCACCGAAGGGCAGGCGCGCGGCGGCGGCCAGCATGAACAGCGGATGCGCGCCCACCACCATTGCCACACGCAGTACATCGCCGCGCTCGCGCGCGGTCTGCAGCATGCGCCACAGGTGCCCGCGCGAGTGCAGGCTGGTGGCCAGCGCGTTGCGTGCGTGGCGCATCGAGCGGTGATAGCTCATGTTCGACACGCCGGTTACCGGGTCCTCAGCCACGATGATGGCGTTGGTGATGTAGGGCGCGCGGTCGCTCTCGAAGTGCTTGATCATTGGCAGCAGCGCAACGTCCACCGCATCGCCTTCGATCACCTCGTCGGTGATAGGCCCCTGCGAAACGACACGCGGTGCGATGGGCGCATTGGCCCGCGCCTGGAAGGCATCGTGCAGTTGCTGCGGCGGCACGTCGAACAGCCGTGCCAGCCGTGTACGTGAGGCAAAGACATTGGTGACCAGCGGCACCTGCAGGCCGCTGACGTGCTCGCACACCAGCATGGGGTTGCGGTTGCGCGCAGCAAGTTGGTCGATGACGGCCGTGACGTCCTGGTCGGCGGAGATGCCGTTGTGCAGGGTCAGGACGTCATCCGGATACAGCTCGCGATAGAGATTGGCGAAGACGTGGAAATCCTGGCCTTCGGCAAGCCGGGTCATGCTCATGGCACACCTCGCTAGAGGCGGGCGCCGGTACCACAGAGGCGCGGCGCCCGCGGGATCGGCGCTCAGGCCGCTTCTGCTGTCTGGACGTAGGTCGACTTCAGGCGCAGTTCCGCCTCGGCCAGGTCCTTGGGCGGCTTGGTGGGCTCGATGCCGACCAGTCGCGCAATGTTGTTGCCCAGATAGTCTTCGAGGTGGTCCTCATCGATGCCCAACCCTTGCGGCGGCGCCGAGCACAGCACTTCCAGCTCGCGCAGCCACATGCCTGGCTCGTTGGGCGGCGAATCGGTGCCGAAGACGATCTTGTCGCGCGGCAGCTGCTTGGCAAACTCAACGATGCGCGACTGGAAGCACCAGCCCGATTCGCAGTACACGTTGGGCGTGTCCATCGCCATCCAGAAGGCTTCGAACGAGTAGTTGCCGCCCGTCTGGATACCGAAGTGGCCGATGATGAAGTTCACCATCGGGAACTCGCGGATGATCGGGTAGAACATCGTCGGGATGGTGTACGGGCCATCACCGGTGTGGATCAGCACCACGATGTTGTACTTGGCGCAGACCTTCATGGCCGGACGCAGCCAGTCCAGTGCGCGGTCGGGGCGGTAGCCGTGCATGTTGGCGTGCAGCTTGACCATCTTGAAGCCGTATTCCTTGATGTGGAATTCCAGCTCCGCCGCACCGTTCTCCGGGCCCCAGCGCGGGTTGTAGGTGAAGTTGCCGATGAAGCGGTCCGGGTACTTCTGCGTCAGTTCGGCGATGTACGACATGTAGTCACGAATGCCTTCGCGGCCGCGGCGGTTGCCGTCGCGGTAACCGGTGTTGCCCGGCGGCGGTTGGATGAAGCCCATGTCAATGCGGCGCGGCTTGCCGTTGATCATGTAGGGGCCATCCATCAGCTGGATCATGCGCTCGCCGTTGAACGGCGTGCCGGTGTGGCGCCAGGCCTCGTCGACGAGGTTGGTCGGGTGCAGATGGGTATCGATAATCATGGGTGCGCTCCGTGCGTTCTGCGGTGGCTCAGGCGGCAGCCAGCGCAAGCTGCGCTTCGGCTTCGGCCACGGTCTTGGGCGGACGGGTCGGCTCCAGGCCGATCATGCGGGCGATGTTGTTGCCCAGGTAATCCTCGAGCGTGTCTTCATCGAGGTTCAGGCCCTGCGGCGGGTCCATGCACAGCACCTCCAGCAAGCGTAGCCACATGCCGGGCTCGTTGGGCGGCGTGTCGGTGCCGAACAGGATCTTGTGCTTGGGCAGCACCTTGGCAAATTCAACGATGCGCGACTGCAGGCACCAGCCCGATTCGCAGTACACGTTGGGCAGTTCCATGGCCCACTGCATCGGCTCGAACACGTACACGCCGCCGGTCTGCACACCAAAGTGCGCCATGATGAAATCGACGTTCGGGAACTGCTTGATCATCGGAATCCATTCCGATGGGATGCTGTAGGGGCCGTCGCCGGTATGCAGCTTGACGGGCACACCCAGTTCGGCGCACTTCTCGAAGGCCGGCATCACCCAGTCCAGCGCGCGGTCGGGCCGGTAGGCGTGCATGTTGGCCTGCATCTGGACCATCTTGAAGCCGTGTTCCTTGACGTAGCGCTCGATGGCCTCCACGCCGTTCTGCACACCGCAGCGCGGGTTGTAGACGAAGCAACCGATGAAGCGGTCGGGATACGTCTGCACCATCTTGAGGGTGTACGCCATGTAGGCGTCGATGGACTCGCGGCCCGTGAGCTCGCCGTCCGTCCACGTATAGATGGTGTTGCCCTGCGGCGGCTGGATGAAGGCCTTGTCAATACGGCGCGGCTTGCCGTTGATCATGTAGGGGCCGTCCATCATTTCGAGCAGACGCTCGCCGGTAAAGGGGTCGCCGTCGTGCCACCACGCGAGGTCCACCAGGTCGGTGGGGTAGCAGCTGATGTCGATGATCATCGTTGGATCTCCTGATGACTGGGAGGAAGCGCGTGATGGCTTCCCGGTGAGGGCAGGCACGTCCTGCAGCGCGGCGCTCTTTGCTAGGCGTGTGCCTTCCCCTCGCCGGATCGCGTTGATTCGCGTTGATGCCGGATGCGTGCTGCTTGGGGCGCAGTATCGGAGTCGGGGCCGGGGGCCGGCCAATACTATTTGGCGGCGGTCTTGATACGCTGCCGATATCGGCAAGCGGGCGGGAAGGTGAGGCGGGGATAAGCGACGGCTCAGCCGCCCAGCGTGTCGCGTGCGAGTTGCTGCACTGCATTTACCACGGCGCGGGCACGCTCGCCCTGGCCGCGTTGCCAGACGGCATACAGGTTGTAGTGCGCCGGGATGGCCACCTCGGTCAGTTGCACGAGGCGCCCATGCTGCAACGCATCGGCCGCCAGCAGGCCGCGTACCAGCGCGACGCCGATGCCGGATTCGGCCGCAGCCACCATGTTGGCCGCGTTATCGAAAGCGGCCACCACCGCGGGTTCCTGCGGCTCCTGTGCGGCCGCATCGAGCCAGGGAATCCACGAGCGCCGCGTGTAACCCAGCAGCGGCAGCGTCATCACCGCCGATGGTGCGAGTGGCGCCTGCACACCGTGCTGTTCCAGCAGGGCAGGTGCCGCCACGGCGGTGACGTGGTCGCCACAGATCAGGGCCATCTCGCAGTCGTCCCATTCCCCGTAGCCGTAGCGCAGCGAGACATCCACACGCTCGAACGATGGCCGCTCGCCGCGTGTGGTCGACAGGAACATCACCTGATAACCGGGCAGTGCCATCAGCAACTGCGGTAGCCGCGCGTTAAGCCAGCCCTGCGCCAGTTCGCTGTCGACATCGACGATTAACGTTTGCGGCACGCGCCGGTTGCGCACCGAAGACAGCGCCCGGTCCACCTGGCCGAAGCCGTCGGTGAGCATGCTGGCGAAGAGTTGGCCGGCGTCGGTCAGCACGATGCCGCCGGCCTCGCGCACAAAGAGCGGCTGGCCGATGAACTCCTCCAGTGAGCGGATCTGCTGGCTGATGGCGCTGTGCGTCAGGTCCAGTTGCTGCGCGGCCTTGGTAAAGCTGCCGGTGCGGGCGGCCTGCAGGAAGGCATGCATTGACTGGATCGACGGATAACGCTTGTACATGGCGGCTGTCAGCGGGCTGTTAGTTTGACTTACACAGGTTGGCAGAAATCGTCGCTGGCGGGGGGCTGGGGCGCGGCTTCATATTGCGGCCAGTAGCGGCCGCACAAGACGGCCCGGTTTCTGGAGGAAACAATGATGACCGACATTCTGGTCAATGGCACCCCCCATGCGCTGGACGATGCCGACGCCGACATGCCTCTGCTGTGGGTATTGCGCGACCGGCTTAAGCTGACCGGCACCAAATTCGGCTGCGGTGGCGGCTTCTGCGGGGCCTGTACGGTCCACCTGGATGGTGCGCCGATTCGCGCGTGCATCACGCCCGCATCGGTAGCGGCCGGGCACAAGATCACCACCATCGAAGGGCTGTCCAAGGACGGTACACACCCGCTGCAACGCGCCTGGGTGGCTGAGGACGTGCCGCAATGCGGCTACTGCCAGTCGGGGCAGATCATGTCGGCGGCAGCGCTGCTGGCAGCCGGTGGCCCCGTCAACGACGAGGCCATCACCAACGCCATGGCCGGCAACATCTGCCGCTGCGGTACCTATGGGCGCATCCGCCAGGCGATCAAGCGCGCTGCCGACGAGCGAGGCAAGGCATGAACGCGACGCCGCAAGTGCCACACGCGCCGATGCTCGATGCGCCATCGCGCCGCCGCTTTCTGCAGCAGAGCGCATTGTTGACGGCAGGGCTGGCAGTCGGGTTCCGTCTGCCCGATGCGCTGGCTGCCAGCAAGGACGCCGCAGCGGGCGAGTTCGAACCGAATGCCTGGGTACGCGTGCTGCCGGACAACACGGTCAAGATCGTCGTTCACAAGCATGATTCCGGCACCGGCACACAAACGGCGCTGGCCGCCTGCGTGGCCGAAGAGCTGGATGTGGACCCCATGCGCATTGCCGTCATCACGCCGGAAGATCCGTTCTTTCAGGACTACATCCACCCGATCTGGAAGGTGTATTCCACGGGCGGCAGCACCAGCGTGTCGCTCGAATACGCACGCCTGCGGCAGGCGGGCGCCACGGCGCGCGCGATGCTGGTGAGTGCGGCAGCGCAACGTTGGGGTGTGCCGGTTGCCAATTGCAGAACGGCGGATGGCACCGTCCTCTGCGCCGACGGCCGCAAGGCCACCTACGGTGAACTGGCCGATGCGGCAGGCCGCTTGGCCGCGCCTGCCAACGTCGTGCTCAAGAACCCGGCGGACTTCAAATACATCGGCAAGCTGCGCCACAAGCGCGATGCTGCGGCCAAGGCCAGCGGCCGCTTCCAGTACGGCATCGACGTGGCATTGCCCGGCATGCTGGTGGCAGTGGTGCAGCGTGCTCCGATGCCTGGGGCGCGCGTGCGGCATATCGACAGCGCCGAGGCTTTGAAGGTGCGCGGCGTGCGCCAGGTCATCACCATTCCGCTGCGGTCTGACGTGCTGGGCGGCAACCAGGAAGGCGTGGCGGTGTTGGCCGACGACTACTGGGCCGCCAACAAGGGCCGTGCCGCGCTCAAGGTCGAGTGGGACGACAGCGCCTTCGCCGATTTCGACAGTGGTCATGTCGCCGAGCACCAGGCAGCGTGGCTCGCCAGTGGCAAGGCCCGTGTGGTGCACACCGTCCAGTCGGGCAATACGGATGCGGCGATCGCGCACGGGGTAAAGCGCATCAACGCAGCCTACCGCATGCCCTACAAGCAGCAGAACCCGCTGGAGCCGGTCAACATTACCGCGTGGCTCAAGGATGGCGTCATTCAGTACTGGGGCGGTATCCAAGTGCCGTCCACAGCGATGGAGGCGGCCGAGACGATCTGCGGCCTGCCGCGCGGCAAGGTGGTCCTGCACGAGATGGTGTCGGGCGGCAGCTTTGGCGCGCGCGAGAGCAAGTACTGGTTGTTCGAGGTGAGCTACCTTGCCAAGAAGGCTGGCGTGCCCGTCAAGCTGATGAACAGCCGTGAAGACGAGATGCGCGCGCTGTACGGCCACCCCGCCACGTATCACCAGCTCGAAGGCGCGCTCGATACACAGGGCCGGCTCGATGCGCTGCGCATCCGCGCGGTGTCACCGGCCTCGCCCGAGCAATGGGAGCCCGGCTACTTCGACCGTGCAGACCGCATGGACTACAGCACAACCGAGGCCATCTCGAAGTGGGATTTTCCGTACCGCGCCAACCACATGGACATCGGCTGGGTGCGCCACGAAACGGGCATCCCGACGGGCTGGTACCGGGCGGTCAGCTTCATCCCCAATGTGTTCGCCACCGAGAGCTTCATGGACGAACTGGCCGCGGCAGCCAAGCGCGATCCGGTGGAATTTCGTGTTGCGCACATGGCTGACCGGCCGCGTCATGTGGAGGTGCTGCGCACCGCCGTACAGCGCGCCGGGTGGGGAAAAACCGCGCACGGGCATGCGCTGGGCGTCGCCACGCACCAGGCCTATGACAGCTACATCGCCGTGGTGGCCCAGGTGGCGCGTAAGGATGGCCGCGTGGTGGTGGAGAAGCTCACCTGCGTGGCCGACGTCGGCTTGGCTGTCTCGCGCACCGGTGTGGAGGAGCAGCTTTACGGCGGCCTGATGTGGGGCCTCGGCCATGCGCTGTTCGACCGCATCGACATCCAGGGCGGGGCGGTTCAGCAGAGCAACTTCCACGACTACCCGGTGATGCGCATGTCGGACATGCCCGCCATCGAGATCGTTGTGGTGGACGGCAACCGCGACAAACCGGGCGGCGTGGGCGAATTGGCCAACCCGCCGGTCGCGCCCGCCATTGCCAACGCCATCTTCCGGCTGACTGGAAAGCGCCAGCGCGAAACGCCGTTCAAGCTCGACCTGCAGGCGTAGGGCGCATCATGGACATCCGCCTGCTGCGCTACTTCTCGGTGCTGGCCGACGAACTGCACTTCGGGCGGGCGGCGGCGCGCCTGTTCATGTCGCAGCCGCCGCTGAGCCAGCAGATCCGTCTGCTGGAAGATGAGATCGGCACGCCGCTGTTCGTGCGCAGCCACCATCGCGTGGAGCTGACGGCGGCCGGGCGCACGCTCAAGGAACAGGCGCCGCTGGTGTTCGAGCAGCTCAACCGCGCGCTGGATCTTACGCGGCAAGCGGGCCGCGGCCAGGTCGGCGAGTTGGAAATCGGCATGATCAGCTCGGTGATGGTGGGGCTGCTGCCCGAAGCGCTGCGCCAGTTTCGTGAGCGTTACCCCGGCGTGGATTGGCGCCTCAAGGAAATGACGCCCGCAGCGCAGGTCACAGCGCTCAAAGAGCGCCGCATTGACGCCTGCATCTTCCGCCTCGGCCACGAAGACCCCGCCGTGCGCAGTGAGTTGCTGCAGCACGAGCCCATTGTGATGGCGCTGCCCGCCACACACCGGCTGGCCGGGCAAACCAGCCTGGCACTCGGCGACTTTGCCGGCGAGCCGTTCGTGGCGTTCGAGTCCAAGCGCTCACGCTTTGCCGACCACCTGATGCATCTGTGCATCCAGGCCGGTTTTGCACCGTTGGTGCGCCAGCAGGTGACCGAGGTGCAGACGCTTCTGGCGCTGGTGAGTGCGGGCTTTGGTGTGGCGCTACTGCCTGGGTCCACCGCCAACCTGGCGCCGCCCGGGGTGGTTTTCAAACCACTGGACCCCGCGCTTCCAGCCGTGCCGCTGTACGTGCATTACCGCGTGGACGACACATCGCCAGTGCTCAAGGCTTTTCTGGAAACGCTGCGGGAAGTGAGCAGCGTAGGTGCGGACGCCGCCGCTGCTGAGCCTCAGCCTGCGCTGGTCAAGCGGTAGTCGGTCGGTCGCATGCCCGTCCACTTGCGGAAGGCGCGGTGAAACGCGCTTGGCTCTGCAAAGCCGACGGCGACTGCAATGTCGGCAATCGTGCGGCGCGTGTCCTGCAACTGGCCGATGGCAATGTCGCGCCGCAGGTCATCCTTGATGGACTGATACGTGTGGCCCTCCAGCTTGAGGCGCCGGCGCATGGTGGCCTCGGCCACGTTCAGCTTGAGCGCCATCGCGTCTGATGCAGGCCAGCTAGCCACCGGCAGGTTGCGCAGCGTCTTGCGCACGCGCGCCGCGAATGAATCGGGGTTGCGGTACTTGACGATGAAGCTGCCCGGCGCATCGCGCAAGAAGGTCTTGATGGACGCGGCGGTTTGGATAACCGGCAGGTCAAGAAAGGCGGGCGAGAGATCGACATACGATGCGCTGTGCTTGAATGCCATGTCGTCACAGAACATCAGGCGGTACTCCTGCGCATCTTGCGGCGCCGCACAACGGAAGCGTGCGGCGATGAGCGGAATGCGCCGCCCCACCAGCCAGCAGACCAGGCCGTAGACCATGATGAACCACGTGGCGTAGGTGAACATGGGCGGCACACGTGTGCCCTTGCGGTGCACGAAGGCCAGGCGCACGTGCTGCGCATCCTCTTCGATCTGCACGTGCAGATCATCCAGCACCAGCCGCAGGAAGCCGGTCGCGCGCTGCAGCGCCTGCCGGCCGGTGCGCGCGGTAAGCGCCGCCTGCGTCATCGCCACGAAGCTGCCCCAGCGCATGGGGTGCGCATCCTGCCCGAAGAACTCGTCGTCCATGGCCTGCGCAATGCCAGCCCACAGGGCGCCGTACTGCGCGGACGACACGCGGCTGCGCGGTGAGCCCAGCATCTGCGGCGTGATGCCGGCCGCCGCCATGACGGGCTGCACGTCGACACCGTGTGCGCGTGCGCGGGTCACGGCCTCATTGACGAGGCTGACAGAGACTGTTCCTTTTTCGTTGTTCTTCATCGTTGCAGCGAACGTTACGGCAGCGCGGTATGGCAAATCCGCTCACGCAAGTTGAGCGTGACGGGCATCGAAGCCGGCGCGCCGCATGCCTACACTTTTTCCCCATCGAGTACACGCGCCGCGGGCTGCACAGTGTAAGGCGCCCATGCACGCAGCGTCACGCGGTCGGCAAGCAGAGAGCAAGCGATGGACGATTTCTATACGGAAGAGCAGCGGATGATCCACGACGCTGCGCGCGACTTTGCCACCGAGCGCCTGGCGCCCAACGCGGCGCAGTGGGACCGCGATGGTGCACTGCCAGATGACGTGGTGCGCGAGATGGGCGAGCTGGGCCTGCTGGGCATGATCGTGCCGGCCGAGCTGGGCGGTTCGTACACCGACTACGTGGCCTATGCGCTTGCGCTGGAAGAAGTGGCCGCCGGCTGCGCCGCCTGCGCGACGATGATGAGCGTGCACAACTCGGTCGGCTGCGGCCCGATCCTGAAGTTCGGCACCGAGGCGCAGAAGGCGCGCCACCTGCCGGACCTGGCCACGGGCCGCGCGATTGGCGCGTTCTGTCTGACCGAGCCGCACGCCGGTTCCGAGGCCAACAATCTGCGCACGCGTGCGGTGCTCCGCGACGGCAAGTGGGTGCTCAACGGCAACAAGCAGTTCGTCACTAACGGTGCGCGGGCGGACATCGCCATCGTGTTTGCCGTGACGGACCCTGAGGCCGGCAAGCGCGGCATCTCAGCCTTTATCGTGCCGACGGACACGCCGGGCTTTCATGTCGGGCGACCGGAGCACAAGCTCGGTATTCGCGCGTCGGACACCTGCCCCATCACACTGGAAGACTGCGCCGTGCCCGAAGAGAACCTGCTGGGTGAGCGTGGCGAGGGCTTGAAGATTGCGTTGTCCAACCTCGAAGGCGGGCGCATCGGCATTGCCGCACAGGCAGTGGGCATTGCGCGCGCCGCGTTCGATGCCGCACGCAACTATGCCAACGAGCGCATTCAGTTCGGCAAGGCACTGCGCGAGCACCAGACCATCGCCAACATGCTGGCCGACATGGCCACGCGCCTGAATGCGGCGCGCCTGCTCGTGCACCACGCGGCGCGCCTGCGCAGTGCAGACAAGCCGTGCCTGTCCGAAGCCTCGCAGGCCAAGCTCTACGCATCCGAACTGGCCGAGGAGATCTGCTCCAACGCCATCCAGATCCACGGCGGCTACGGTTACCTGGCCGACTATGCTGTCGAGCGCCACTACCGCGACGCACGCATCACCCAGATCTACGAAGGCACCAGCGAAGTCCAGCGGATGGTGATTGCGCGGCACGTGTAGCGCGCCCTGCACGGCATCGACCGAGTACGAAACAGCGACGAAAGAGCGCAGACGCGCCGACCAGGAGACGACGATGAACGAAGTGGCATCTGCAGCAAAGGGTTTTGTCGAGGCGCGCGATTTTCTGCTGCGCCATCGCACCGACTACGACCGCGCGTACCGCGAGTTTGCATGGCCGAAGCTGGACACGTTCAACTGGGCGCTCGATTACTTCGATGTCATGGCGCGCGGCAACGACAACCCGGCGCTGTGGATTGTCGATGACCTGCAAGGCGAAGGGCTGAAGCTCTCGTTCGCGCAGATGTCCGAGCGCTCGTCGCGCATGGCGAACTTCCTGCGCGGGCTGGGCATCGTGCGTGGCGACCGCTTGCTGCTGATGTTGCCCAACCGCGTGGAACTGTGGGATGTGATGCTCGCGGCCATGAAGCTGGGTGCCGTGGTGCTGCCTGCTACGACGCAGCTTTCGCCGGATGACGTGCGCGACCGTGTGGAACTGGGTGGCGCGAACTGCGTGGTTGTGGATGCGGCGGAGCTGCACAAGTTCGATACCGTGGATGCGGGCGTCAAGCGCATTGCCGTGGGTGCGCAGCGTGAGGGCTGGATCGATCTGGCCGGCGCGTACAGCGCACCTGCAGAGTTCATCCCCGATGGCCCGACCCAGGCCACGGATCCACTGCTGCTGTACTTCACCTCGGGCACCACATCCAAGCCCAAGCTGGTGGAGCACACGCACCAGAGCTACCCGGTCGGCCACCTGTCGACCATGTACTGGATCGGCCTGCAACCGGGCGACATCCACTGGAACATCAGCTCCCCCGGCTGGGCCAAGCATGCCTGGAGTTGCTTCTTTGCGCCGTGGAATGCGCAAGCCAGCGTGTTCGTCTACAACTACGCGCGCTTCGTGCCGAAAGACACGCTGAATGTGCTGGTGCGCTGTGGCGTGACTACGCTGTGCGCGCCGCCTACCGTGTGGCGCATGCTGGTGCAGGAGCCGCTGGCGTCGTACCCGGTCAAGCTGCGCGAGATCGTCGGTGCAGGTGAACCGTTGAACCCCGAGATCATCGAGCGCGTGCGCAGTGCCTGGAGCGTGACCATCCGCGATGGCTTTGGCCAGACCGAGACCACCTGCCAGATCGGCAACACGCCGGGCCAGCCGGTGGTGCCGGGCTCGGTCGGGCGCCCGTTGCCGGGCTACCGCGTTGAACTGGTCGACCACGATGATCAACCCGCCAGCGAAGGCGAGATCGTGCTGCCGCTCGCGCACCGCCCGCTTGGTCTGATGCAGGGCTACGCCAACAACGCAAAGGCCACCGCCGAGGCGATGCGCAACGGCTACTACCACACGTCTGACGTGGCCATGCGCCGCGACGACGGCTACTTCGTCTACGTGGGCCGCACCGACGACGTGTTCAAGTCGTCGGACTACCGCTTGAGCCCCTTCGAGCTGGAGAGCGTGCTGATCGAGCACGAGGCCATTGCCGAAGCCGCCGTGGTACCGAGTTCCGACCCGCTGCGCCTGTCCGTGCCCAAAGCTTTTGTGACGGTGCGCCAGGGCTACGAGGCTGGCCCGGAGTTGGCGCGCGCCGTGTTCCTCTTCTCGCGCGAAAAACTCGCGCCGTACAAGCGCATCCGTCGCCTGCAGTTCAGCGAGCTGCCCAAGACGATCTCCGGAAAGATCCGCCGGGTTGAGCTGCGCCGGCTCGAACTGGAGCGCAACCCAGAACCTGCCCGCATGCCTGGGGAGTTCTGGGAAGAAGACTTCGCTTGACCAAGCTGATCCCCATTGAACCCCCGCCATCGAATTGCCTAGGAGAACCACAATGAGCGCCGTTGCCTCTCTCGCTTCCGCCAAGCCTGCTGCCAATCAGGACACCCCGCCCACCGTCAAGCTGTTGATCGGCGGTGCGTTTGTCGAATCCAAGTCGAAAGAATGGCGCGACATCGTGAACCCCGCCACGCAGGAAGTGCTGGCGCGCGTGCCGTTTGCCACGGCAGCCGAGGTGGATGCGGCCATCCAATCTGCGCATGCCGCGTTTGCCACGTGGAAGAACACGCCCGTGGGCGCGCGCATGCGCATCATGCTCAAGTTCCAGGCGCTGATTCGCGAGCACTCAGCACGCATTGCACGTACGCTCACGGCGGAGCAGGGTAAGACGCTGCCCGATGCCGAAGGCGACATCTTCCGAGGGCTGGAGGTGGTGGAGCACGCGTGCTCGATCGGCTCACTGCAGCAGGGTGAGTTTCTGGAGAACGTAGCCGGCGCGGTGGACACCTACACGCTGCGCCAGCCGATTGGCGTGTGTGCGGGCATTACGCCGTTCAACTTCCCGGCGATGATCCCGCTGTGGATGTTCCCGATGGCCATTGTGTGCGGCAACACGTTCGTTCTGAAGCCGTCGGAGCAAGACCCGCTGTCGACCATGCTGCTGGTGGAGCTGGCGCTGGAGGCCGGTGTACCGGCGGGCGTGCTCAACGTCGTGCACGGCGGCAAGGACGTGGTGGATGCGCTCTGCACGCATGAACACGTGAAAGCGATTTCGTTTGTCGGCTCCACCGCCGTGGGCACACATGTGTACCGCCTGGGCAGCGAGCACGGCAAGCGCGTGCAATCGATGATGGGCGCGAAGAACCACGCCGTGGTGCTGCCAGATGCCAATCGTGAGCAGACGCTCAACGCGCTGGCCGGTGCGGCCTTTGGCGCGGCGGGGCAGCGCTGCATGGCAACGTCTGTCGTGGTGCTGGTGGGCGCAGCCCAGCAATGGGTGCCGGACCTGATCGCCAAGGCAAAAACGCTCAAGGTGAATGCGGGTGTGGAACCGGGCACGGACGTCGGCCCCGTGGTCTCGCGCGCAGCCAAGCAACGCATTCTCGGCCTGATCGAGTCGGGTATTCAGCAGGGCGCCACGCTGGCACTCGACGGTCGCGGTGTGCAGGTCGCCGGATATGAAGACGGCAACTTCGTCGGCCCAACCATCTTCACCGATGTGACGACCGATATGGATATCTACACCAACGAGATCTTTGGGCCGGTGATGGTTGTGCTGACGGCACCGACGCTGGACGACGCCATTGCGCTGGTCAATGCCAACCCGTTCGGCAACGGTGTGGGCCTGTTCACGCAGAGCGGTGCATCGGCACGCAAGTTCCAGAGCGAGATCGACGTCGGGCAGGTGGGCATCAACATCCCGATTCCGGTGCCGGTGCCGTATTTCAGCTTTACGGGCTCGCGCGGCTCCAAGCTGGGGGATCTGGGCCCGTACGGCAAGCAGGTCGTGCAGTTCTACACGCAGACGAAGACCGTCACCGCACGTTGGTTTGACGACGCAGTCGATGCTGGCGGCGTGAACACCACCATCAGCCTGCGCTGAGCGGCCAAGGAGCGTTGTCATGAAGATCGCATTCATCGGCCTGGGCAACATGGGCGCCCCGATGGCGCGCAACCTGTTGAAGGCAGGCCATGCACTCAACGTGTTCGATTTGAACGCGCAGGCAGTCGGGTCGCTGGTGGAAGCAGGAGCCGTGGCCGCAGCATCGCCGAAAGAGGCGGTGACGGGTGCCGAGACTGTCATCACCATGCTGCCCGCCGCAGCGCATGTGCGTCATGTACTGACTGCGGAAGACGGTGTCCTGGCGGGTATCAGCAAAGGCGTGCCCATCATGGATTCGAGCACCATCGACCCGGCCAGCGCCAAGGCGTTTGCCGCGCTGGCGGCCGAGCATGGCAACACCTTCATCGACGCGCCGGTCTCGGGTGGAACAGGCGGCGCGGCTGCAGGCACACTCACCTTCATGGTGGGCGGCAGCGCAGCGGCGTTCGAGCAGGTGCGCGCGGTGCTTTCCGCCATGGGCAAGAATCTCGTGCACTGCGGTGATACCGGTGCAGGCCAGGGCGCGAAGATCTGCAACAACCTCGTGCTTGGTATCACCATGGCCGGTGTGGCTGAGGCCATGTCGCTGGGTGAGGCGCTGGGCATCGACCCGAAGGTGCTGGGCGGCATCATCAACACATCCACCGGCCGCTGCTGGAGTTCGGACACGTATAACCCGTTCCCCGGCGTGATCGAGACCGCGCCATCGTCGCGTGGTTACACCGGTGGCTTCGGCACGGACCTGATGCTCAAGGACCTGGGCCTGGCGGGCGATGCGGCCAAGTCTGTGCGCCAGCCAGTCTATCTTGGTGCGCTGGCGCAGCAGCTCTACCAGACCGTGAGCAGCAAGGGCGACGGCAGGCTGGATTTCTCTGCTGTCATCAAGCTCTATCGCCAGGGCGGAGGCGTGTGATGATCGAACTCGATTTTCTCCACGACAACACTGTCGCGCTGCTGACGCTCAAGCGCCCGCCCGCCAATGCCTTCACGCCGGAAGGCTTGCTGCAATTGCAATCCACCGTGGAACGCCTGAACGCCGATGCCCGCGTGCGCGCCATCGTCATCACCGGCGATGGCCCGAAGTTCTTCAGCGCCGGGGCGGACCTCAACACCTTTGCCGATGGCGACCGCGATGTCGCACGCGAGGCCGCTGCACGTTTCGGTGCGGCCTTTGAAGCGTTGCAGAATGCGCGCCCCGTGGTGATTGCTGCCATCAACGGCTTTGCGATGGGCGGCGGGCTGGAGTGTGCGCTGGCCTGCGACATCCGCATCGTCGAGGCTCACGCCAAGCTCGCTGTGCCTGAAACCGCTGTCGGCCTGCTGTGCTGCGGTTGCGGCACGCAGACGCTGCCGTGGCTCGTGGGTGAAGGCTGGGCCAAACGCATGATCCTGACCGGCGAGCGCGTCGATGCACAGACCGCCTTGCGCATCGGCCTGGTGGAAGAGGTGGTGGAGACCGGTGCCGCACGCGAGGCCGCCATCGCCATGGCGCTGCGGGTGACGACGCTCAGCCCGCAGGCCGTCACCTTCAGCAAGCAGCTGGTCCACCAGGCGCGTAACGGCGTGCCGCGCAGCGCGGCGCTGGCCGTGGAGCGTGAACGCTTTGTCGACCTGTTCGATCACCCCGATCAACGCGAAGGCGTGAACGCTTTCCTGGAGAAACGCGCGCCACGCTGGCACACCACACACGAATCGGAGACGCTGCAATGAGTGCCGTCCAGATGCAGGCGCAGCCAGATACCGCCGCGGCCGAACCCGAAGTGCTGATGCGCGTGATCAACCGCGTGGCGATCATCACGCTGAACCGGCCTTCTGCACTGAACGCGCTGTCGCACGGCATGGTGCGGCAGCTGGCGGTGCTGCTGGAGCAATGCCGTCATGACGACGGCATCGTTGCGCTGGTACTGCGCGGCGCCGGGCAGAAGGGCTTCTGTGCGGGCGGCGACGTGCGTTCGCTCTACCAGCTTGCCAAGCAGGGCCGCCGGGACGGCGACGACGGCTGGCTGCAATTCTTCATCGACGAATACCGGCTCGACTACGCGCTGCACCAGTTCCCGAAGCCGATCGTCGCGTTGATGGACGGCATCACCATGGGCGGCGGCATGGGCCTGGGGCAGGCTGCGCGCCTGCGTGTGGTGACCGAGCGCACGAAAATGGCCATGCCCGAGACACGCATCGGCTTTCTGCCGGACGTGGGGGCGACGCGCTTCCTGAGCGTGATGTCGCCCGAGTTGGAGCTGTATGTCGGGCTGACCGGCGTGACGCTTTCCGGCGCCGACGCATTGCATTGCCATCTTGCGGATCTGTGCGTGCCGGCGGAATGGCTGGCCACGTTTGAAGACCGCCTGCAGCGCATGCCGCACGACGGTGACCTGATGCAGGCCCTGCGCCGCGTGTTCGAGCCGCCATGCAACATCGTCCCGCATGCCGCGCTCGCCATGGCCATGCCGTGGGTGCTGCGCTACTTCGATCGGCGTTCAACGGTCGATCGCGTCCTCGCCACGTTGCGCGAGAGCCTCGAGCGCGAATCGGCCCGCGAGCCGCGCCAGTGGCTGCAGGCCACGCTCGACGCCATGACCACGCATTCGCCGACCATGCTGTACGTCACGCGCGAGGCGCTGCTGCGCGGGCGGCACCTGTCGCTGGCCGAATGCTTCCAGATGGAACTGGGCATCGTGGCGCGCGGGATTGAAGACGGCGATTTCTGCGAGGGCGTGCGCGCGTATCTGGTCGACAAGGACCATCGCCCGGGCTGGGCACCGTCCACGCTCGCCGCGGTGCGGCCGGAGCGGGTGCAGCACTTTCTGTCGTCGCCGTGGCGGGCGGGTGTGCATCCACTGGCGGGGCTCGATGCTCACTCGCAAGCAGCTCATATCGCTTAGGCATGTGATCTACACATACACATCAGCCAAGAATTCCGCTTTTGGTAGGCAGTTTTGCCCCGAAAGCGGCGATTAAGGCAGTTGCATGACATTTTTTTGTCATAACTTACGGGTAACTTACGCAGGCGAGGAGAGGTCTCCCCTCACGTTCTCATCGTACGCAGCGGCTTCCGCTGCGTTTTTTTTGCGCGAAAGGTTGCTAGGGCGGTGGCGCGGCGCGTCCCCCGGCTTCATTGTTCCGCGCCACGCACGCCTTACTGCCCCACCGGCGCCGCAATCACCTCCAGGCTGATCAGGCTCGACACAAACCGCCCCTGTTTGCCGTCATTCGGTAGCACCAGCCGCGCAAAGCCGTTGGTGGTGAGCGGCACGCCGTTGGCCGCATAGGCGATGAAGTCGGGCTGGTTGCCGAAGTTCGGGTCCATCTCACCAAACGAGACCACTGCCTTGTAGCCGTCGCTGCCGGTGGCGACCACGTACTTGGCGAGCGAGTCGTTCTTCACCGCCGGGTTGTTGACGACGCCCACCGTGGTGTTGAGCAGGTCCCACAGGCTCACGCCCGTGTAGGTGACGCCCGATACCGTGCGCGTGACCACTGGCAGGTTCTGCAGGGCCGTCAGGTCGAACGCGCCGGGGCGCTGCACTGCGCCGCTCACCTTGAACTGCGTGGATGCGCCACCGCCCGTACCGGCCACCGTGGAGCCCGAACTGCGGATATCCAACCGCATGAGGTTCGAGATGTAGCGCCCGCCCTTGGTGTCGCCGGGTGAGGTGATACGCAACGGGCCATCGGCAGTGGGCAACGCGCCAGATACGCCGTTGATGGTTTCCGCATAAACCACGCGGCTCGCGCGGTTGCCGAAGTCCGGGCTCAGTTCGCCCAGCGCGAAGACGGCACGGTAGCCGTCGGTGCCCGTGGCAACGACGATCTTGTTCAGCAGGTCATTCTTGACGTTCGGGTCGGTCTTGATGCCGATCTGGTTGAGCGCACCCCACACGCTGGTGCCCGTGTACGAGTGGGTTTGTGGGCCGCTGCCGCTGCTAAAGCTGTCGGTGCTGGTGGTGGCGGGCAGGGCCTTCAACTGGGCCGTGGTGAGCGTGCCGCCGGTGGCCGCGTCGCCGGTCACCGTCAGGGTGGCTTGCGGTGCGGCGGGCGTGATGGCCTGGGGTGGCTCGGCGTCGGAGCCGCCGCACGCGGCCAGCAGCAACGGCACCAGCGCAAGTTGCAGCGTGTGGGCCAGCTTGAATCGGAACGGCGAAAAACGGTGCATCGAAACCTCCCTTTTTGTTGTCGTTGTATACATATTTACATAACGGTAAGGGGAGGCTATTAAACGCGACGTATGGGCGACATACGCAGGGGGGCATAAACCGCATCTAGTTGCAGGCGTGCGTGCAGATCGGATTGAATCGGCGTGGAACTCATCGCCCGTAAACCCGCATGGCGCCTGCAAAATACGCCGTTTGCGTCAGAGGATTGTCACGATCGCGGTGCTATAAAAACTGGATGCTTTGCCACCCCAGGAGACCCCCAATGCCGACATCCGTCGATTCATTCCAGGTGAAGGTGTATCAGGGCGACAGCGCGGTGCTGTTTGCCTTTGACGTGGCCGATGCAGACCGCGCTGATCTGGCCGGTTTTGCCATCCAGTGCACGCCGCAGGGTGGCGCGCCGTATTGGGTACCGAACCGGCTCACGTTCGGCGCGCCCATCCACGCGGATGCCCCCCTGCAGGCCGGCAAATACGCCGACTCCATCGACGCGCCATTCCAGTCGTTCCACTGGGTTCACTTTCCGCCGCACGCGGCCGGGCAGTACACCTACACCGTGCACGCGCGCTACTTTGCGTCCACTCACCCTGTGCAGCTTGAGACGCGCGCCACGCGCAACGTGACCATCACGCTGCAGCAGCCGATGAGCGACTGGGCCACGGTGGGCATGGTGCGCGGCTATGTGTCGTCGCAGGCGTTTATCGACCACTACGGCGGCAACACGGCGCTGGCGCCGGACAACCGTGCGCAGGCCAAATCGCCGCTGCTGTATGACACGCAGCCGTACCAGAACAAGTACGCCTATCTTGGGGCCACCGGCCGCCGCCTTATCATCGATCTGCTCAACCAGTGCCAGGCATCCGACGGCTACGGCATCGACGTGCTGGCCTATGACCTGGACGAGCCGGACATCATCCGTGCCTTTGCGTGGCTTGCGCAGAACGGCCGCAAGGTCCGCGTGATCCAGGACAACTACGTCGGCACCGGTGCGCACCCAACAGGGCATGGCACTGACGACGCGTTTGAGACGCAGGCCACCGACTATTTCAAGCAAGCCGGTGCGGACGTTCGCCGCACGCACCTTGCACGTTTCCAGCATCACAAGGCGATCCTGCTGCGCGATGCCACGGGCAAGCCGGTGCGCGTGCTGGCAGGCTCGGCCAATTTCTCGCTGCGCGGGCTGTACGTGCAGGCCAATAGCGTGCTGGTGTTTGAGCAAGAACCCGCACAGCTCTACGCGCAGGTGTTCGACCGCATGTGGGGTTTGATCGGCCAGTACGGTGAAGACGCCGCCGGTAGCCGCAAGGTGGCCACCGCCTTCCGCGCCGATGCGCTGGCAGGCAACTGGCAAGCTGTGCCACAGGGCAGCACGCCGCGCGCGCGGTTTGGGTTCTCGCCGCACCAGACCGATGCGCTGCTCTCCGAAGCGGCTGACCGTGTGAAGGGCGCACTGTCGTCCGTACTGTTTGCGGTGATGGCCACCGATGGCGGCGGCGAGATGCTGACCACGCTGGAACACGTCGTGCCGCAGAAGGCGGGGCTGCTCTCGCTGGGCGTGATCGACAAGCAGGGTGGTGTGGACGCCTTCGCACCGGGTCGCGATGTGCCCACGCAAACCGTGTCGTTCGCCTACCTGAAGGACGAGGCGCCCGCACCGTTCAAGCAGGAAGTGGATGCCGGCACTGGCCAGCACATCCACCACAAGTTTGTCGTGTGCGATTTCAACGGTGACGAGCCGGTGGTGTTCTGCGGCTCCTCCAACCTGTCGAAGGGCGGCGAGGAGCAGAACGGCGACAGCCTGATCGCTATCTACGATCCGGCCATCGTCACGGCGTATGCGATTGAAGCCATCCGCCTGTTCGATCACTACCGCTTCCGTGCAAGCGAGTCGAAGGCTACGGCCGCCAACCCGCTGGTGCTGAAGACGACCGGCGCATGGGCCGACCCGTACTACGATCCGCAGAACATCAAGTTCACGGAGCGCACGCTGTTTGCCAAGTCGGGCGCGGCAAAAACCGCTGCCGTGGTCTGAGTGACGACGCCCGCAGCGGCGTTATACGCGCCGCTGCCGGTCACCCCACCACGCATCGCGCAGGCGGCGCTTGGCGATCTTGCCGTTGTCGTCGCGTGGCAGGGCGGCCGTGAACTCGATCTGGCGCGGGATCTTGAAGCCGGCAATCTGGCCGCGCAGCCAGTCGATCACGGGCTCGGCCTGCAGCCCTTCACGCTCGGTCTGCACCACGGCGACAAGGCGCTCGCCATATTCATCGCACGGCACGCCAAAGACGGCGCAGTCCACCACATCAGGATGGCGCAGCAGCGCGTGCTCGATCTCAGCCGGATAGATATTCACGCCACCCGAGATGACCATGTCCGATGCGCGATCGCACACGTACAGGTAGCCGTCTGCATCGAGGTAGCCCATGTCGCCGAGCGTGACCAGGCCGTTGCGGTCGATCTTGGCGCGCGCCTCGTCGTTGCCGCGGTAGGTGAAGTCAGGGTAGGCGGGTTGGCGGCTGTAGATCAGGCCGATCTCGCCGGTGGGGCAGGGTGTGCCGTCTTCGCGCAGGATGCGTACCTCGGCCCCGCACACCGGGCGGCCGGCACTGCCTGGGCGGGCGGCGGCATCGCGCGGGTCCATCACGGTGATCATGCCGGTCTCGCTGGAGGCATACGTCTCATAGATGACGGGGCCGAGCCAGTCGATCATGCGGCGCTTGATCTCGGGAGCGCACGGTGCCCCGGTGGAGGCCACGAAGCGCAGTGAGGCGAGGTCGTAGCGGTTGCGCTCTTCTTCCGTCAGCTTGAGCATGCGCACGTACATGATCGGCACGAGGTAGACGGTGTCGATGCGGTAGCGCTCGATCTGCTCCAGCACGCGCAGCGGGTCAAAGCGCGGATGCAGCACCAGCACTTCCGCCATCTGCGCGGCCTGCTGGGCGAAGAGGCTGGGGGCGCTGTGATACAGCGGTGCTGGCAGCAGCGCGCGGCAGCCCGGCACGATGCCGAAGGTGGCGGCGACGACAGCACGCGCCTGCTGCAGATGCGTGTCGAGTTGCTCCAGCGGCACGGCTTGCCGTACCACGCCCTTCGGCCGCCCCGTGGTGCCCGACGTATAGGCCATGTGCCCGCGCGGCGATACCAGCGGCCCATCGTACGGTGTTTGCAACGCGAGCCAGTTGGCATAACCGTCGGCGCGGTCGGTGCCCTCGGCGTCCACGCGCAGCAGTTGCACGTGCGGCGGCAGCAGCGGTTCCACCGCGTCCACCAGGTCACGATGGCCGATCAGTACCTTGGCCCCCGAATCGCGCACGAGGAATTCCACCTCGGCCGGCGTGAAGTGCCAGTTGATCGGGCAGAAGTGGCAGCCCGCAATGCGGCATGCATGCATCACGTCAATGTAGGCCGGTGCGTTACGCATCAGCACGCCGATCACATCGCCCTCCTGCACACCCATGCGGCGCAGTCCACCGGCAAGGGCGGAGCCACGCGCGAGCAGGGTATCGGCATCGACAGGGCGGTCTTCGAAGATGAGGCTGGCGGTCATGCGTGTCTCCTTGGGGGGGGAGGTCTCGTTATTGGGTCGGACCTCTGCTTTATCTGCGCAGCATGCCGGATTGAATCGCACTGAACAATCCGCTTAGTATTGCGCACACTGGTGAATACCATTGAACAACACTGCCCGTCGATCTCGCTTCTCAGCCGAGCCTTCCAGCCTCCATCATGGACCTCAACCTCATCCACCTGTTTGTCGAGATTGTGGAAGCGCGCAGCTTTACTGCCGCCGCGCAAAAGCTGGGCATGACGCGCTCTAACCTGAGCAACCGCCTGAAGGTGCTGGAGCGCGAGACCGGCGCGCAACTGCTGCGCCGGTCCACGCGCAGCCTGGAGCTGACGCAGGCCGGCGAGACGCTCTTTGAGCACGGCCGCCGCATGCTGCAGGAGGTGGAGACCGCGCGCGCCTCCATCGATGGCCTGGGGCAGACCGTGCGCGGCCATGTGCGGGTGAGTGTGCCGACGGGTCTTGGCCGCTTCTTCCTGGGGGACATGCTGCTCGAATTTGCGCGCGAGCACCCAAGCGTGACACTGCGCGTGACGTTCAACAACCGCGTCAATGACCTGATTGCGTCGGAGATTGACGTGGCATTCAAGATCACCTCGGCGCCGCCGCAGGACACCATCGCGCGCGAGGTCTGCCCGATCGGCTGGAGCCTTTTCGCGACCAAGGCCTATTTGAAGGCGCATGGCCCGGTGGCAACGCCCGAGGCGCTGGTCGAACAAGCCATTGTTTGCCCGCCCATGCCGGGGCGGCGTCTGACGCTGGCGCTTTCACGCACCGTGCGCGGCAAGACCACGCAGCACAGTGTGACGGTGGAGCCGCGCATGCAGTCGGAGGATTTTCCGTTTCTGGCCGATGCGGTGGCGCGCGGCATGGCCATCGGCTTGCTGCCGAATTACGTGACGCGTGCCGCCGCCACGCCATTCGAGCGCGTGCTGCCCGGCTATGAGGTGGGCGGGCTGGGCGCGCACCTGTTCATCCTCACGCTGCCCAATCGGTACGCCTCACCCGCCATGCGCACGCTGATCGATTTTGTGCGCGCGCGCGTCAGCGCGCAGGCCGCGGACTGGTGCTAAACGCGACCAGTGCAGTGGCCACGCGCTGCTGCACATGCACAAAACCGTGCCAAGGCAGATAACGTCCGCCAAATAGACGATATTCGGCATCGCGTCTTGTCTTGGATCAAGGCGGATACCAAAATCGAAAGAGGCGGAGCCGCTTGGCAATCACTTGCCCCCTGGCCCCCATCCCTCCCCACGCCACCCGCCGAACTCGGGTGCGCCGTAGCATTCCTTCGAGGAAGAAGTTCATGCCGCTTACCCATCCGTCGCGCCGCGCTTTTCTGAAAGCGACTGTCGTGGCCGGCGTCTCGGTGTATATCGCACCGCTGGGCGGCCGCGCATTTGCGGCCCTGTTTGAAGAAAAGATCCTCACCCCGGTCCAGTGGGACCCCAAGACCGGTACTCCCAAATTCCGCATTGACGGCATCGCCAAGGTGACGGGCGACAAGGTGTTCGCGCGTGATATCCGCTCGCGCGACATGCCGCACTGGCCTCAGCAGCAATCGCACGCATTCATCCTGCGCACCACGCTGGCCGATCGCACGTACGAAGGCTTTGACCTGGGCCTGCTGGGCGATGCGTTGAAGCCCGATCGCGTTGTGACTGCTGAAGACCTGGCGCGCGACGGCGTTGCCTTCCCCGCCTTCTATGGCGAAGACATGCTGCTGCCCAAGGGCAAGACGCCCGCCTACCTGGGCCATGCGGTTGCCATCCTGATCTATCACGACTTCGCGCGCTTCCGCTTTGCGAAGGACAAGCTCAAGTTCCAGGACAAGATCATCCGCTACGGTGCGGTGACCGGCCCGCTGGAGCGCGACCCGTGGGGCACCTTCCGCTTCGTGCGTGTGGGCGGCGCGGGGCCGTTTGACGACGACGTCTTCTCCAGCTTGAAGAACGCGCCGATCTTCCCGAGCATGATGCGCAAGCACGAGCCCGTGTGGCCCGATGGCGTGGACCACGGCAAGCTGGGCGAGCAGGGCATCTTCTACGCCAACCAGATTGCTGCCGAGCTGGACAAGCCGTCTGAAGATTGGCTGGTGCTCGAGCGCGAGTACAACACGCAGTCGATCGACACCTCGGCCATGGAAGCCGACAACGCCAACTGCTGGTACGACAGCAGCACGCAGACGCTGCACATGGTCGTGCCCACGCAAAGCCCGGTGGAAGTGGGCGAGAGCACGGCCGAGATGCTGGCCAAGGCCCGCGGTGCCTTCCCCGTGAAGCAGGTGATCGTGCACCCGTGCTACACGGTCGGCTACGGCTCGAAAGATCATTACAACTTCCCGTTCTACGGTCTGGTGACGGCGCTGTACGCCGAAGGCAAGCCGGTGCGCCTGGCCAACGACCGCTACGAGCAGTTCCAGACCTCCATCAAGCGCCACGCGTTCAAGATGCGCTACCGCATCGCGGTGGACAAGAAGACGGGGTTGTTCCAATCGTTCCAGGGCCACTTCGAGGCCAACGGCGGCGGCCGCGCGAATTTCTCGCCTTCGGTGGCGATGGTGGGCGCGACGGCTGCGCAGTCGATCTATTACTTCCCGAAGAACGACCTGACCGCCGTGGCGATCGCCTCGCGCGCTATCGACGCGGGCTCGGCGCGCGGCTACGGCACGCTGCAGAGCATGGCCGCCACCGAAGTGATGGTCGATGAGTTTGCCGAGCAACTGAAGCTCGACCCGATCGAGTTCCGACTGAAGAACGCGCTGCGCTCGGGCATGAAGAACACGCAGGGCGCGATTCCTGCCGGCGCCATCCGTGTGGATGAAGTGCTGGAGGCTGCCCGCGTGCACCCGATGTGGGTGAACCGCGCGAAGAAGAAGGCCGAGTTCGAGGCCGCCCACCCGGGCAAGCGTTACGGCGTGGGCTTTGCGTGCGTGCAGAAGGATTTCGGTACTGGTGCGGAGGCTTCGTTCGCCAAGGTGGAAATCCGCCCAGACGGGCAGATCGCGCTGCATCATGTCGCGGCCGAGATCGGTACGGGAATGTCGACCTCGCAGGCCATGGCGGTGATGCGCTGGCTGGGCCGTCCGGCATCGGAAGTGCGCGTGGCGGTCACGGACTGGACCGACCTGCCCGTCACCACCAGTGGCGATCCGTACATCATGAGCCAGGCCGACCAGGACAAGCTGGCGGCCAACCCGCGCTGGTCTCCGGCCTATGCATCGCCGGCCAGTGCAACCAACTCGGCGTACTACTTCACGCATAGCACGCGTGAAGCGGCACGCATCGTCTTCATGCACGGCCTGTGGCCGGCGGCGATGGCGATCTGGAGCCAGGGCATCGGCGGCGGCCAGGCGGCATCCTTGGTGGTGCGCGTGGAAGACGCGCGCTGGGTGGACGGCAAGCTCACGGCCGGTGGCCTGGAAGCACTGCCCTACGAGCAGATCGCCAAGAAGGCGCACGACCTTGGCCTGGTGACAGGTGCCGTGGTACACGTGTTCAACCGTTGGCAGTGGAGCGAGGCTGATTTCGACGTCAACGGTACCGCCACGCGCGTGCCCATCGACGGCCTGTCCGTGCGCTATGGCGAAGGCGCCGATGCTGCGCACAAGGCCAAGATGACGACGGCCGGCGGTTACCACGTGCTTGATCGCAAGAAGGTCTACATCGCGCCCACGCAGCGGAACAACGCGTCGGTCACGTACTACAGCGCGGTCGGCACGCTGGTCGAGCTGTCGGTGCACGAAGCCAGCGGCAAGGTGGAACTGCTGTCGCACCACTCGATCATGGAGTGCGGCTCGCAGATCTCGCCGCAGCTCGTATCGGGGCAGTTGCAGGGCGGTTTGGCGATGGGTATTGGCCACGCGCTGCACGAGTATCTGCCGCTGTATGAAGACGGCCCCGGCAACGGCACCTGGAACTTCAATCGCTACCAACTGCCGCGCGCCAAAGACGTGGCCGTGTGGACGCAGACCGGGACGGTGCTGCCGCCCCTGTCGGAAACCGATCCGCCCAAGGGCATTGCCGAGGTGGTGATGATCCCTGTGGTGGGCGCCATTGTGAACGGCATCGCGCATGCCATCGGACACCGCTTCACCAGCTTGCCAGTGACCGCGGAAAAGATTCAGGAGGTACTGGCATGAGCATCACCACCCAACCGATCACCTTGCACCTCAACGGCAAGGACCTCGGCCCCGTGCAAGTGCCTGAAGGTCTGATGATGATCGACTTCCTGCACGAATACGCAGGCCTGACGGGTTCGCGCCTGGGCTGCGGGCAGGGCGTGTGCCGCGCGTGCACGGTCATCCTCGACAAGCCGGACGGCACCAGCGAAGAAGTCCGCACCTGTATTACGGGCGCGCATTTCTTCCAGGGCAAGAAGGTGCGCACGGTGGAAGGCCATGCCACGCGCAATGAGAAGGGTGAGGTGGTATCGCTCTCGCTCGTGCAGCAGAAGTTTCTGGAGCACTTCAGCTTCCAGTGCGGCTATTGCACGCCGGGCTTTGTCAACGGCGCGACGGTGCTGGTGGAGCGCCTCAAGCGCCAGCCGGTGGCGCGTGAACAACTCGACGAGACCATCACTGAAGCGCTGAACGACCACATCTGCCGCTGCACTGGCTACGTGCGCTATTTCGAGGCCGTCAAGGACGTCGTCCTGAGCACGCCCGGACTCGTCAAGGACGGTAAGTGATAACGATGACCATGGCTCGCCCCAACCATCGCAACCTGCTTCGCGTGGCTCGCCTGGCCGTGTTGCCGCTGCTGGCTGCTGCCGCGCTGGCAGCGTGCAGTGACCGCTCCACCGACATCCCGGCCGCCGCTGATCAACCGCCGCCCACCAAGCTGACCGGCGCGGACTTGATCAACCGTGGCCGCTACCTCGTGCGTGCGGCTGACTGCGCGGCATGCCACACAGCCAAGGATGGTGCGCCGTTCGCGGGCGGTGTGCCGCTGGCCTCGCCGTTCGGTACGTTCTACGGCACCAACATCACGCCTGACAAGGAACACGGCATCGGCAAGTGGAGCGCCGACGCGTTCTACAAGGCACTGCATGACGGCGTAGCGCCCGACAAGCACCTCTACCCGGCGATGCCGTACACGTCGTACCGCGGTCTGTCGCGCAGCGATACCGATGCGATGTATGCGTACCTGATGCAGCTCAAGCCTGTGGCAGTCGCCAACCGCGAGCACGAGCTGCGGTTCCCGTACAGCATCCGCCTGGCCATGGCGGGCTGGAACCTGTTCTTCCTGAAGGACACGCTGCCGGACGCATCAACCGGTAACTCGGCGTCGTGGCAGCGCGGGCGCTATCTGTCCAACGCGCTTGGCCACTGCGCGGAGTGCCATACGTCGCGCGGCTTTGCGGGCCAGTTGAGTGCCAGCAAGCCGCTGGGTGGTGCGGATCTCGGCCGCGTGGTCGCACCGGACATCTCGCCCGCAGGCCTGGCCGCACGCGGATGGACGCCGGCAGATCTGCAAGCGTTCTTCAGCACCGGCATCGCGCAGCAAGGTTCGGCCTTTGGTGAGATGTACCCGGTCGTGCACCTGAGCTCGCAGTACCTCAGCCAGGCGGACGTGGGTGCGGTGGCAACCTACCTGCTTGGCGACAAGCCGCCTGCGCCGCAACCGCTCAAGCCGGTGGCCGCCACGGCGGACAACGCCGACCAGCTCAAGGCTGGCCGCGCGAGCTACCTGGCTGTTTGCGCCGGCTGTCACGGCCGCGATGGCGAAGGCAAGCCGCACGTGGCTGTGCCGATGCTGGGCAACTCCACCGTGCGCAATGCCGACGTGCATAACCTGATCGTTGCCATGCTCGACGGCATTGAAGAGCAGCGCTTCCCGGGCACGGAAGCCATGCAGGAAATGCCGGGCTTCGCGCAGATGGATGATGCAGAGCTGGCCGCGCTGGCCAACTACCTGCGCACCAGCTTTGGTGGACAGCCGGCAGACGTGACTGCGGATCGTGTGAAGGGCCTGCGCAAGTAAGCCATTCGCGCGCAACTCTAAAGAAAAGCCCGCCCTGGCGTCATGCTCGGGCGGGCTTTTTGTTTGCGGCTCGTCGAACGGGCGCCTACTTGGCCGCTGAAATTTCCATGATCATCCGCGACAGCAGATAAAGCCGAGGTACGACGCTTTCCACTTCTGCGTATTCCTCCGGCGTATGGATGCCACCGCCGACGATGCCAAAGCCGTCAAGCGTGGGCGTGCCGACGCCAGCGGACAGGCTGGAATCGGCCGCGCCCCCGCTGCCCTCCAGCGTGAGCTTGCGGCCAATTTCACCGTAGATGGCTTGTGCCTGCGCAGCGAGCTTGTCCGATGCGGCGTTGCGCGGCATCGGCGGGAAGCCGCGCTCCAGGCGGGTCTTCACTTCCGTGTCCGGGATCAGCTTGTTGGCCGACACGCGTGCCAGGTCGCGTTCAACGCGGTCGAATTCCTCCGGCACCGCGACGCGCACATCAGCGTAAGCCGTCGCCTGATCGGGGATGACATTGGTGGCGCCGCCCGCCTTCATCACCGTGAAGTTGACGGTGGTCTGCTTGGCGCTGTCGCCCAGCTTGCCTAGCTGAAGGACTTGGTGCGACAGCTCGGTGGCCGCGTTGCGGCCCGAATCCGGCGCCACGCCAGCGTGCGCTGCCTTGCCTTTCACATCCACTTCTGCGGTGCCGCTGCCTTTGCGCCACACGACAAGCCCGTCGGCGGGGCGCCCTGGCTCCAGGTTGAGGGTGACGTCATGCTGTTTGGCCTCGCGCTCGATCAGTGCGCGCGTGCCCTTGGAGCCGGTCTCTTCATTCGTGTTGAGCAGCAGCGTGACCTGGCCGTAGCGCTTGAAATCCAGCTGCTGCAGGATCTTCATCGCATACAGTCCGGCCACCACGCCGCCCTTGTCGTCCATCACGCCGGGGCCGTAGGCGCGCTTGTCCTTGATGTAGAAGGGCTTGGCGCGGGCCGTGCCGTCCTTGAACACCGTATCCATGTGCGCCATCAGCAGGATGCGTGTCTTACCCGTGCCTTTCCACGTGGCGAGAATGTTGTTGCCCACGGCCGGTGCGGCAGACACGGTCTGCACTTGTGCGCCAGTCTTGCGCAGCTCGTCTGCGATGATGCTGCCGACCTGGCTGAGGCCAGCCTCATTGCCGGTGCCGGAATCGATATTGACGAGGCGTTCGAGCAGTTGCAGCGCGTCGCCGCGATAGTTCTCGGCAGCGGATAGCACCTTGGGGTCAGCATCGGCGGCGTGGGACAGCGGTGCGGCACACAGCAAAAGCGCCGCGAGGGCAAGGCGGGAGGTTTTCATGCAAGACCTATGTGGCTGGGCAAAACGACCATTACACACAAGAAGAGTGCACCTCGGTGGGGTGTGTTGCTTTGGTCGCATCGGTATCAACCGCAGCTTGTTCTCTGCATCAACTCGTGTTCCGGCGGGTTTGAATCGCCCTGTCTTCGTACCAATCCCCCACCACTGTCGACTCTCACTTGACAGTGTGTTTCGCCCGCCGGGGCTGTTCGCGGTGGGTGGTGTCGATACCATGTGCTCCAAATAGGTGCAGCCACTGGCATGCACCCACAACAAAACACACCAGGAGACACACATGCACGCACGCCGCGCCACGGCGGCGGTGGCTTTGGCCATCGCTTCCTCTTTCGCTCACGCACAGGTTTCCGACGACAAGGTCAAGATCGGCTTCATCACCGACATGTCCGGCGTCTATGCCGATCTGGACGGCCCCGGTGGGCTGGAAGCCATTCGCATGGCGGTGGCGGACTTCGGCGGCAAGGTGCTCGGCAAGCCCATCGAGATCGTCTCTGCCGATCACCAGAACAAGGCCGACGTGGCGGCATCCAAGGCGCGCGAGTGGATCGATCGCGATGGCGTGGACGTACTCTTTGCCGGCCCGAACTCGGCGGCGGGCCTGGCGATGAACCGCATCGCGGCAGAGAAGAAGCGCGTGTACATCAACCTCGGTGGCGGTACCCCGCGCTTGACCAACGAAGAATGCACGCCCTACACCGTGCACTATGCGTACGACACCAACGCGCACGTGCGCGGCACCATCGGCGCGCTACGCAAGCAGGGCGTGAACGCGTGGTACCTGCTGTCGGTCGACTACGCCTTCGGCAAGGACATGGACGCCGAATCGCGCCGCGTGATTGCGGCGGGTGGCGGCAAGGTGGTGGGCGGCACCAAACACCCGCTGGGCGCGCCGGACTTTTCGTCGTACTTGCTGCAAGCACAAAGCTCAGGCGCGCAGGCCGTGGCGCTGGCCAACGCGGGCGGCGACACCATCAACGCCATCAAGGCCGCCAAGGATTTTGGCCTGGACAAGAAGATGCGCGTGGTCGGCCTGGTCATGACCATCGACGAGATTCACGCACTCGGCCTGCAGACGGCGCAGGGTATGCAGCTAATCGATCCGTGGTACTGGAACTCCAGCGATGCCGCGCGTCAGTTTGGCGAACGTTTCTACGCCAAGTACAAGAAGATGCCGAGCGCCCTGCAAGCGGCCGACTATTCCGCCACGCTTACCTACCTGAAGGCCGTGCAGGCTGCCGGCACGGATGACTCCGATCGCGTGATGGCCAAGCTCAAGTCGATGAAGATTGACGACATGTACACCAAGGGCGGCTACGTGCGCGCCGACGGCATGATGATTCACGACATCTACCTGTTCGAGGTCAAGAAGCCGTCGGAATCGACCCGCCCGTGGGACTACTACAAGCTCGCGCAGACGATTCCGGGTGAGCAGGCGTTCAACACGCTGGCGGAGTCGGCTTGTCCGTTGGTGAAGAAGTAAGCGTGAGCGTGGTGCATCTGCCGGCGGCATACCGCCCCGGCGTGATGCCGAACGTCGCGCGAAACCGGGCAATGAACGCGCTGACGTTGTCATAGCCGAGATCGAGCGCGATCGTTGTGACCGGTGCTCCGGCTGCCAGTCGTTCCAACGCACACATCATGCGCAATCGATGGCGCCAGGCTTCAAATGCATAGCCTGTCTCGCCGGCAAATCGCCGGGTGAGCGTGCGTGGGGCAATAGCGGCCCAATCGGCCCAATCCTGCAGGCGCCGGGTGTCGGATGGGTCGGCAATGAGTGCGTGGGCGATCTTGCGCAGGCGCGCATCAGTGGGCATCGGCAAGGCACCGGGCACCGGCCGGAGTGCGCGGAGTTCATCGGAAATTACGGCGGCAATGCGTTGCTGCGCGGGGTCAAGCACGTCGTCAGCCCATGTTGCCGCACGGGAAATTGCGGCACGGAGCAGCGCAGACATCGACAGCGTGCACGGCACCTCTGGCAAGTCTTCGCATGCATCGGGCGCGAGGTAGGCGGCCCAGCCTGCGAATGGTCCGTGCGTCTCTGCACCGTGTTCTACGCCGGGCGGAATCCATATCGCCTGTCCTGCAGGTACGACGCTACGGCCTTCCGCAGTCTGCACGGTCAGCACGCCCGCATCTGTCCCGAACAGCTGTCCGCGCGCATGGCTGTGCGGTGCCGTGGCGCGTGGCGAATGGCTGGTTTGATCGACCGCGTAAAGCCACCGACCACCGGCCGATTGCACACGCTGGGCAGAAAGCAAGGGTTGGGATGGCATGGCCTGAAAAGCGTATCGAATGGCCTATATGGCTGAGTAACGCCAATTTATCGGCGCTACAGTGGTGTGGTCAATCACCCCTGGAGCACACCATGCGACCCGAAGATGTTCTATCCGACACCGCCAACTTTGCCGACATTGATGGACTGACGATCCGCAAAGGCACGGTGGCGGCTTTCCTGGCCAACGCGCAGGCTTGGCTTGATCCCAAGGCGGATGCTGCTGAACGTGCTGAGGCGGAGCGCTTGTTGCTTGAAGCTGTGCCGGCGCTGCGCAAGCTTGGGGTGTTTGCCGTGCTGGAGATTCGGGATGCGGCGCTGCGCAGGTTGGTGGAGGGTGTGCCTGGGTAGGCTGCGGGTTGTTGTTCTGGGCCGATGCCGACCACTGCCGCCATCCCCGCTTTCCGGCTGGTGTGGTTATGGTCGGCACCGGAGAAAGGCCCTTGGCTAGTACCATCAGGCTCACGAACTGTCGGCGTGCCGCGATGAAGGTCAATACAATGCCGCTGAACGAACCATTCGAGGTGTAGGTTGAAAATCGAGTGTGCTCCACCTTCCGGCTACCCAGGCATCATGCTTCGGCAACTTGAGCGTGCCGACCTCGACGCTTGGTATGCATATCTGAAGCTCCCTCAGGTTGTTGAGCACATGAGCTGGAACCTGTCGTCTGCAGCCGACCTCAACGCGCAGTTCGACGGCTATGCGTCCACCGCACCCGAATCGATCCGTCGTATGGCGATCGTTGATGAGCGTGCCGGCGCGTTGATCGGCACGATTGGCTTTCACAGTATTTCCGACGTGAACCGGACGGCGGAGATTGCCTACGATCTTTGCCCGTCACACTGGGGGAGGGGCATTGCGCGTGCAGTCTGCACATCGGTTACCACGTGGGCGTTCGTCCACTACGGCTTTCTTCGCGTGCAGGCGACGGTCTTGGCCAGCAATGCGCGATCGGCACGTGTACTGGAGGCGTGCGGATATCAATACGAGGGACTGCTGCGCTCGTTTCGCATGGTCCGGGGCGCGCCGGGAGACTTCGCGCTCTACGCAAGACTCGCGACGGACTAGGCCGGTTGTCCTTCGGGCTGCGCAGGGGCACAACATCGCTCAAACTGTCCATGCGACTGCGGCATAAGCAAAGACAAAAACGATCGTTTGTGCGCCGCAGGGCTGCCCATATGCTCGCCGGATCAACCCTCCGGAGACGCCTCGATGACGCAGCCCACCCCACCCAACTGGAAACTCGACACCCTGGCCGTTCATGGCGGCTACAGCGCTGACCCGACCACACGGGCCGTGGCCGTGCCGATCTACCAGACCGTCGCCTTCGCCTTTGACGACACGCAACACGGCGCTGACCTGTTCGACCTGAAGGTTCAGGGCAACATCTATTCGCGCATCATGAACCCGACCAACGACGTGCTGGAGAAGCGCGTCGCGGCGCTGGAGGGTGGCATCGGCGCGCTGGCATTGGCGTCGGGGCAGGCGGCCGTCACGTATGCGATCCAGACGATTGCGGAGGCGGGCGACAACATCGTTTCGGCCAGCACGCTGTACGGCGGCACCTACAACCTCTTCGCGCACACGCTGCCGCTGTCGGGCATCACCACGCGCTTTGCCGATCCGCGCGATCCGGCCTCGTTTGAAGCGCTGATCGATGACCGCACCAAGGCCATCTTTGCCGAGACCGTCGGCAACCCGCTGGGCAACATCACTGACATTGCAGCGCTGGCGGAGATTGCGCACCGGCATGGCGTGCCGCTCATCGTCGACAACACGGTGCCGACACCGTACCTGGTGCGGCCGATCGAGCACGGTGCCGACATCGTTGTGCATTCGCTGACCAAGTACCTGGGCGGACACGGCACCAGCCTGGGCGGCGCGATTGTGGATTCGGGCAAGTTTCCGTGGGCGCAGCACAAGGCGCGCTTCAAGCGCCTGAACGAGCCGGATGTGAGCTACCACGGCGTGGTCTATACCGAAGCGCTGGGCGAAGCGGCCTACATTGGCCGGGCGCGCGTGGTGCCGCTGCGCAATACCGGCGCTGCGCTGTCACCGTTCAATGCGTTCCTGATCCTGCAGGGCATCGAGACGCTGGGCCTGCGCATCGACCGCATCACGCAGAACGCCGCACGCATCGCGCGCCATCTGCAGGGGCATGCCAAGGTGGAATGGGTCAATCATGCCAGCCTGGATGACCATCCCGACTACGCGCTGGCGAAGAAGTATCTCTCCGGCAAGGCCCCGGGGCTGCTGACGTTTGGCGTGAAGGGTGGGTTTGCTGCGGGCGCGCGCTTTCAGGATGCGCTGCAGTTATTCACGCGGCTGGTGAACATTGGTGATGCGAAGTCGCTGGCCACACACCCCGCGTCGACCACGCATCGGCAGCTCTCCGAGGCTGAGCTGGCCAAGGCCGGGGTGCGGCAGGAAACCATCCGGCTGTCGATCGGCATCGAGCATATCGACGATCTGCTGGCGGATCTGGATCAAGCGTTGGCACGGGCTTGATCAGGCGCGGTACCTCGCGTGCTCACGGCTGCTCCGGATACGCTTGCCGTAGCGCTTGCGCCAGCGCGTCATACAAGCGTGCACCGAGTGCTGTCAGGACGTGGCGGTCCCGCGTGAGCAGCGAGACGATGCGCTCGGGCATTGGCTGATCGGTCTCGATGAAGTCGATTGTCTGACGGATGATGGATGAGCGCATCGATTCACTCGATAGCAGGAGTAGCGCATCCGATTTCCAGCACAGCTCGAGCAGCAGTGTCATGGAGTTGCACTCAACCACGCGTGCGGGCGGCGCGAGACCCGCGTTAGAAAACAGTCGGTGCAGAGGCGAGTGCTCATCGGCGAGTGAGTCGGGGGCCAGCCACTCTGCTTGCTGCAGGGCATGCAGAGGCTGCTTGCCCTGCAGCGGATGGCCCTTGCGCACGCCGATCAGCGTTTGCAGGCGGCAGACGGCGTCATGGTCGAGTCCTCGCTCGCTGGACTGCAACTGAGACGTCAGGGCAAAGTCGATGGCCCCTTCACGCAGCAGTTCTAGCAACGGGCCGGGGCGTGCCTCCAGGATGCGCAATCGCGCGTTGGGAAACTCGCGCCGGAAAGTCACAAGGCAGTCTGCCACCGGACCGATGAGCGCGGTGACAGGGGTGACGCCCACCGTCAATTCGCTCGTGACAGACCCCTTCATGTCTTCCAGATCTTCGCGCGCGCGTTTGACGCTTTCGTTGATCAAGCGCGCATGCCCGATAAGGCGCTGGCCGTATGGCGTAAGCCGGATGCCCTTGCTGGAGCGTACGAAAAGCGTCGCGCCCACGCTGGTTTCCAGCTCCTTGATGGCCTTGCTGAGCGCTGGCTGTGTGACGTGAAGCAGGCGCGAGGCTTCCTGGATGCTGCCCGTCTCGGCAATGGTGACCAGTGCGCGTAGCTGGTTGAGCTTCATGTATGTCCTCGATACACGGCGCAGGGAAAGGTTGAGGTCCAGCGCCGCCAGCCGGCAACTGTACTGCGGAATCCTCCAGGGGCAACCAAGGTAGCGACAGTGCCGATGTCGGGCGATGGTCGTTGGGCTGCGCAGCACGTCTTACAGGCACGATCCTGCCATAGCCAACGGCTATAGCCATGAAAAAAAGCGAGAGGCGCAATCGGGGCGATCGCTCCTACTATTGCCCTTCAATCCAGCGCATTGCGGGACGCTCACAGAAGTCCGCTCGACTGGAGGAGACTATCGAGATGGATGCCCAGATCGCCGTGCCCGCTGGTGCCCCCAGCCACGGCACCACCACCGTCACCTCGCATTCGAGCCGCGCTGTTGTTGCTGCTGCCATCGGCAACGGGCTCGAAATGTACGACTTCACGGTCTACAGCTTTTTTGCCGCCACCATCGGGCGGTTGTTCTTTCCGTCGAGCAGTCCGCTGGCTTCGCTGCTATTGTCGTTTGCCACGTTCGGCGCAGGCTTTGTCATGCGCCCCCTCGGCGCTGTACTGATCGGCAACATGGCTGACCGGCGCGGCCGCAAGGCTGCGCTCACACTGACCATTGTGTTGATGACAGTCGGCACTGCGTTGATTGCCTTCACACCCAGCCACGCGACGATTGGTGTGACGGCAACGGTACTGGTGGTGCTCGGTCGCTTGCTGCAGGGCCTGTCTGCCGGTGGGGAGATCGGTGCGGCGTCAGCGTTGCTGCTGGAATCGGCCAGCAAGGGCCGACGCTGCTTTCTGGTGAGCTGGCAGGCAGCTACACAGGGTGCTGCGGCGCTGCTCGGCGCGTTGACCGCGGCCGGTGTGAGCGCCGTGCTCAGCCCTGATGCCATGCAGAACTGGGGCTGGCGACTGCCGTTCATGCTGGGGTTGCTGATTGCTCCGGTCGGCATGTACATCCGCCGGCATTTGAAGGAGACGCACGAGGCCGCCCCACACGGGAGCGTGGTCGATGTGCTTCGCCAGCATGCACGCACGCTGGTGCTAGGCATGCTGCTGATGACGGGGGCCACTGCGTCGATGTACATCCTCGTTTTCTACATGCCCACCTACCTGATCCAGTCGTTGCACATGCCACCGGTAACGGCGTTTCTCACGGCCTGCGTGGCGGGGTCGACCATGCTGGTCATGTCGCCACTGTTTGGCCTGCTGGCCGATCGCCTGCCAACGCGCAAGCCGATGCTGTATGCCGCGTCCGCGGTCAGCCTCTTGTGCGTGTATCCGGGCTTCATGCTCCTGTCTTCCGGGCCGGGGTTGGCGCTCACCATGGCGCTCATTGCGATGGGCGTGGCGATCATGGCGATCAGCAATGGCGCGGGTGCTGCACTACTGATGGAAGCTTTCCCGCGTCAGCATCGCGCGACCGGCATGTCGGTGATGTACAGCCTGGGGGTGACCCTGTTCGGCGGTTTTGCGCCACTCGTCGTCACCTGGTTGTTGGGCGCAACCGGCAATCCGATGGCACCGGCCTGGTATCTGCTGGCCAGCAGTGCAATCAGCCTGTGCGCGCTGACGCTGTTCCCGACATATCCCGGCCGCGATTGAGTCGCGCCATTGCTGCTTCAACCCGAACCCTTCCTGACATCGCACCATGTACCTCGATCCGAACTCGCCCAGCATTCCGCAGGCCCTGCATGTGGGTGCTGACCGCTTTGCCGAACTGCGCCATCGCATCCATGCCAATCCGGAGTTGGGCGGCGATGTGCCGAATACCTCCCAGCTCGTCGCCGGCCTACTGCGTGAATGGGGCTATGACGTACACAGCGTTGGTGGCCACGGCCTGGTGGGTCAACTGAAGGTGGGCAACGGCACGCGCACCATCGGCCTGCGCGCCGACATGGATGCACTGCCGATGCAGGAGCGTACAGGCTTGCCATATGCCAGCCAGGTGGCCGGCCGCATGCATGCGTGCGGCCACGATGGCCATACTGCCACGTTGCTTGCTGCCGCCGAGCACCTGGCGGCCACGCGAAACTTCAATGGCACCTTGAACCTCATCTTCCAGCCCGATGAAGAGGGCCTGGCCGGTGCCGTGGCGATGATGGAGGACGGGCTGTTCGAGCGCTTCCCCTGCGACGCCATCTACGCTTTCCATAACGCGCCTGGGTTGCCGCTGGGTGTGGCCGTGGTGCAGAGCGGCCCGCTTGGAGGGTCATCGGATCGCGTGACGGTCACTTTCAGCGGGCGCGGTGGCCATGGCGCCATGCCTAACTTGGCCGTGGACCCCACGCTGGCCCTGGCAGCGACGGTGGTGGCGTTGCAGGGCATCGTCTCACGCAATGTCGCGCCGGTGGATGCGGCCGTCATCAGTGTCGGTCAGATGCAGGCAGGGACGACCCACAACATCATCCCGGAAACAGCCATGCTCAAACTGAGCGTGCGTGCCACCAAGCCGGAGGTGCGCGAATTGCTGGAGACGCGCATCCGCGAGGTCATTACGCACCAGGCCGCGTCTTATGGCGTGCAAGCGGAGATTGTCTACGAGCGGCTGGTGCCGGCCATCTGCAATGCGCCGGAGCAGGCCGCCATTGCGCGCCGCGCTGTGGCAAGCGTGCTGGGTGAAGAGCGTGTCATCCAGGTGCCGCCGTCCTCGCAGATGGGCAGTGAAGACTTTGCATGGATGCTGGAGAAGCGCCCAGGCTGTTACTTCGCGCTGGGTAACGGTCTGGGAGGCCAATGGGTTGGCTGCTCGCTACACAACGACGGCTACGATTTCAACGACAAGCTGATCCCGATTGGCGCGGCATGCTGGGTGGCGCTGGTGGAGGATCAGTTGCGTGCCGAGAGCTGATACGCGGGCACGCACGTGCCCCATATGAGAGCGAGTTGGTCGAACGCTCGAACAGGGGGCACTCAAGCGGCTACCCGCGTCGCACCCACCGGAACACACCCGCCATCACCACCAGAAACGGCACTCCCACCACCAGCGTCATCCGGAAATCCGCCATCCACGCCGTGCTGACGATGATGACCACCATGGCAATGGCGCCGATGGCGGTCAGCACCGGAAAGCCCCACATGCGGAACCGCAGCGCGCGTCCTTCACGCTCCGCCGCCCGACGGAAACGCAGGTGCGTGACGAAGATGACGAGCCACGTGAACAGCGCGCCGAACATCGCCAACGACATCATCAGCAGGAACGAGTGGCCCGGCAGCACCACGCTCAGCACGGCCGCCAATGCCGCACCCGAACTGGATACGGCCAGTGCACGCAGCGGCACGCCGCGCTTGCTCACCTCACCCAGCGCACTGGGCGCCTGCCCGCCGCGCGCCAGGCTGAACAGCATGCGCGTGGACACATACAGCTGCGCGTTCATCGATGACAGCGCCGCGGTGAGCACCACGAAGTTCATCACACCCGCGCCGCCGGCAATGCCCAGGATTTCCATCACCCGCACGAACGGGCTCTTGCCGGTACCTGCCTGCTGCCATGGCACCACGGCCAGCATCAACGCCAGCGTGCATAGGTAAAAGAACACCAGCCGGAACAGCGTGGAGCGGAACGCGCTGGTAGCGGCGGCCTCGGGCTCGCGTGCTTCACCAGCGGCCACGGCAATCAGCTCGATGCCGAAGAAGCTAAAGATGCTGACCACGGCGCCAAACCAGACGCCAGACCAGCCGTGCGGCAGGAAGCCGCCCGCATCCACGTAGTTGTGAAAGCCGATCGGCCCGCCGTCGGGCGCGCGATAGATTGCATAGCTCGCCACCGCCAGAAACGCGACGATGGCCACCACCTTGATCATCGAGCACCAGTATTCCGCCACGCCAAACACGTCGACGCTGCTCGCGTTGATCCATACCAGCACGGCAGAGAACCCGACGATCCACACCCACGCAGGCACGCCCGGAAACCAGTACGCCATGTACACGGCAACCGCCGTTACCTCCGCGCCGATCACGAAGACGACCGCCGCCCAGTACGCATAGCGCACCAGAAATCCGGCGAGCGGGCTGACGTAGTGCTCGGCATATGCGCCGAACGAACCGGTGGTGGGGTGGGCGACAACCATCTCGGCCAGGCATCCCATCAGCAGCAGCGCAATGACCGCGCCAATGGCGTAGCTGGCGATCACCCCGGGGCCGGCCAACTGGATGGCTGCACCACTGCCCAGGAACAAGCCAGTGCCGATCGCGCTGCCGATGGCGATCATGGTGAGTTGCGCGGAAGAGAGACGATGCTGCAAGCCGCCTTCGCGTGCAGCCAGTGCTTCGAAGCTGCCTGGGCTCTTGTCCATGATGTCGATGTATCGGAAAAGGCCAGGATGATACGCCCCTTCACGCACAACGCCCCGCGCAGGGCGGGGCGTTGTGGCTGGCGAGAAGCGGGTCTAGCGTGCTACGGGTTTTGCATACTGGATCGGCACGTCCACGCGCGCCTGCGGCAATGCCTTCTTGAGCAGCGCACGCGCGGTCACGGCATCCTGGAATACCGCAAACCGTAGAGTGCTGATATTCAGGTGGCCGTAGTACTCCGCTGACACGGGCGCCGCCGAGAGCCCAACTACCGCCTGGCGCACGCTGTCGACCGACACTTGCGAGACAACCACCTCGTTGCGGCTCTCGCCGACCACGCCTCGCTCGTTGGCCACTTGCGTGACGGCCGCGGATGTAGCGCCTGCAGACTTTGTGCGCGTGCCACTGGAGAGCACCTTGAACGACTGCGATTCGAGCTGCACTACGGGTGCGCTTGCATATTGCGCCAGCTCCTGCGTCGTCAGGTGTTTGCCGACCGCCAGGTCTGCTGCCTGGCACGCCGCCCCCATCGAAAGGAGCGCCGCCAGTGCCACGGTTTTCATAACAGTTGGATTGATCATGTTGAAAGGTCTCCGAACGGGCTTACTTGGCGGCAATCACGCGATACTCCACGGCCAGCGGCGTGGTCAGGGTCACGGTGTGTGCACCACCCTGGGGCTGATACGTTGAGCACGCGTTGGTCGGTACGCCGCTCACGGCGTAGACCTCCCACGTGCCGGCCGCGTTCTCGCCATAGAAGGCATAGCTGCCCAGGCCGTACTTGTTCACGGCACTGACGCCGTTGTTGTAGTAGCCGTTGTATGGCAGTGACAACGCCGACACCGTACCCGATGGTGATTTCACGAAGAAGCCGACACTGCCCACACATACCGAGCCCGACACGCGCAGTTGCAGCGCATCCACCTTGTCGCTGCCCGACACGTTGAACTGCCCCAGCTTTTGCACCGAGCCGTAGTTCAGTTGATTGACGTTGCCAAAGGCCGCTGCAAAGTCCGGTACCGAGAGAGCGGCAGGTTTGTACGCGGTGTATGCCTTGGCCATCTTGACGGCCGCCGAAGCATCCACCAGCCCGAAGCCGTACCAGGTGGAGTAGGCGTAGCCCGCGCCATTGGTCTGCCAGCCGTAGTCCACGCGAGCCGTGGTTGCGCCATCGACCAGGGTGGTGCCGGTGTCGGCCGTCAGTGTGCCGCTGGTCAGATCCACCTTGGCGTTGCGGTTGTCGCGGCTGCCGTAGTTCGGGTCGATCTGCTTGGCGGTGGCGCGCAGGATCTCACGTACATCGCGCCAGGTCAGGTTCGGGTTGGCCGACAGCATCAGCGCGACCACGCCGGACAGTGTGGGCGTGGCCGCCGACGTGCCATCCATGCTGGAGTAGTCGCACTTGGCGTTGTCCTTGGTGTTGGTGGCGGTGCCCGGAACCGCGAAGTCGTAGGTCTCATCGGTACCAGTGCGGCTGTAGCCGCGCGCGCACCCGCTCAAATCGGTGGAGAAGATCTTCGGACCGCTTCCGACTTCTCCATATTTGCCGCCGTTGCCCCTTTCACCACCCAGGCCCGTGATCCAGTTGACGGGCCCCGCATTTGAATAGCTTGCCTTGATGCCTTGCGCATTGGCCGCACCAACGACGATGACGCCCGGTTCCAGCGCCTCGGTATCGTTGGCCGGGTTCTCGCAACTGATCAGACCGGATTGTCCACCGATTGTGGGGCAACTACGGACCAACACCCCGTTCTCGACAAATCCCTGGTACTCGTTGCCGGAAGCCTTGAGCATGACCAGTCCCCGCCCGCTGCGCAGGTTCGGGAAGGCCCGCACCGCTGCCTGTGTGGAGGCCGCAGTGTCGTAATCTATGGGCTCGGGCGGGTTGGCGCCGTATGAGGCGTTGATCAGGTGCGCGTTCTTCGACCAGCCGGCGCCGCCATAGGCATCCGTGAGGTCTGGAAGGGGTTTGATCAGGAACCGCGCACCACCCAGCGTTGCGCGCGGTGCGATGCCCATTACGCCCTTGCCGTTCTGCGCGCCGGCGATGATGCCAGCCACGTTCGTGCCATGGGCTGCTTCCACGTTGGCCGCAAGATTCGCAGGCGTCGGGTCGTTCGAGCCATCGTCGAAGTTGTACGTCATGTCCGAGTTGGCATTGGCGTACAGGTCTTCGTTGTGCACGTCGATGCCATCGTCGAGCACCAGCACGTTCACTCCCTGGCCCTTGATGCCCGCCCTGTGCGCATCTTCCACGTTGATGTCGGTCGTGCCGTTGGCGACCAGACCGAATGCCGCAAAGAAGCTTGTTGCCTGCTTGAGTGCCCATTGGTAGGCATACAGCGGCTCTGTGCTGCCGGTCTGGCAAGCGTATTTGGCGTCAACGCCGGTTTCCGCACAGGTGGATGCCGGTGGCGTATTGCCGCCGGTGTTGCCGCCGCTGTTGTTTGCCGTATTGGTTCCCGAATCTCCACCGCCGCATGCGGCCAAGGCCACCGTGGCGAACAGCGTCAAGGCAAGCGTTTTTCCCGTTATGTCTTTCACGAGACCCCCGTTTTGTCGTTGTGTGTTGTGCAAGGCGCAGGTGCGTGCGCCGCTCCGACCTGTCCGACGAAGAGAGAGCACGTGGGGCGTGTTTGCCGCAAGCGCGCCGGCGCCATTCAGGTCGGGGCGGATGCTCGCACGCACGCTGGCTGGGGTTCAATGAAGAACGCCGCACTGGCGGTGAACCGGTACGGCCGTCGCGGGAACCTGTCTGCGCGTCTCAGGACGAGCGCGCTTCAAGTCTTGTGGGGGGAGTGGAGTCGGGCGGGTCGTCGCGCGCGTGTCTCAGCGCATCTGCATGACCCATGTCCGCCAGTCTTTGTGCTGCACGAACGGCAGCGTGGCGGCACGGCCTTCCAGGGCCAGCATGCGTGTCTCACGCGGCGACATGCCCGACGCACGGCGGTATGCGCGCGCAAAGTTTGATGCGTCGGAAAAGCCATAGGTCTGCGCGATCTCGGCCACCGAGCGATGTGTCTGCGAGCGATCCGCGAGGATCGCATGGCATTGCCGCAGGCGCTGCAGGCGCACGTAGTTGAAGAAGCCACCTTCGCGCTCGAACAGCCGGTATAGCGTGGCGCGCGAAACGCCGAACTGCACTGCTACGCCCTCAGGTGTGAGCGAGAGATCCGCCAGGTTCTGCTGTATGTGCCGGCAGATCGATGCGAACAGGCTTTCCTTCACGGCCGTGGCATTGGCTTCCGTCACCTCGCAATTGATGGCCGCAGCCGCCAGTTGCAGGGTGCCCGGAATGACGGCCTGCGCTTCTGCGGCACTTAGTTGTCCGGCAGTTCGATACAGTGCGCACAGGTGGTCGCGCAGCAGGCTGACCATGGGCGCATCGCCGCGCAACAGGCGCATGCTCAGTTCGTCAGGCGAGCGCAGTTGCGGCGCCAGCAGGCGCCGCGGTACGACCAGGCTCAGGAAGCGGCTGTCGCTGGTGCTGGTCGCCAGGGGTTGCGCGGCATCGACGATGAAGAGGTCCCCTGGCCGGGTAGCGGTGCCGCTGGCGCCGTCGCGTTGTGCGCAACTGCCTTCCAGGTAGTACTGGAGCACGTAGACGTCGATGCCGTCGCGCCCGAGCTTGGAGCGCGAGCGGTCATAGTGCTGCGCCTGCGCGCTGATCATGCCCAGGCCCGCCTCGCCGCACAGATAGGCATTCACGCTGGCGCGAAAGCCGTGCGACCGTGGCGCGGCCGACCGGGTGTCGAACAATACGTTGACGGCGTCTCGCCATGCTGCGAACTGATGTTCGCGCGGGAGCGCGCTTGTATCGAAATGGGAATGAGGGGGTTTGCTCATGGCCAGTTCCTCTGAGCCGCCATTGTGCAGAAGCCTTGCACGATGGTGGCATGCCCCCGAAGTGGGGGTGCCATAAGGTACTGGCATCAATGCCTGCTGCGCAAGTCGCAGCGCCTACACCACCGCCAGCTTGGGCCGTTCCTGACGCGGGATGACCGTGTTGCGCCCGGCAGCCTTGGCCTCGTACAGTCGCCCGTCGGCCAACCGCACCAGGTCTTCGGCGGTATCTTCGGCTGTGTCGATGCCCGAGTGGGCGGCCACGCCGATGCTGACCGTCAGCTTGCCGTGTGCGCTGCCCACGTTGGGCTCGTCGGCCGCCAATACGGCAGCGCGGATGTTCTCGGCCACGCGCACCGCGCCGGCCAGATCGGTGTTGGGCAGGATGGCGCAGAACTCCTCGCCGCCGTAGCGGCCGGCAAAATCGCCCGGGCGCTTGATGTTGTCGTTGATGCAGCGTGCCACGGTGCGCAATGCGGTGTCGCCGGCAGCATGGCCATAGCGGTCGTTGAAATGCTTGAACTCGTCCACGTCAATCATCAGCACGGCCAGCGGTGCGCGGCTGCGGCTGGCGCGGCGCCATTCCACCTCCAGTGCGGCATCCAGCGCGCGACGCGTGCCCAGGCTCGTCAGGCCATCTGTGTTGGCCAGCCATTGCAGTTGCTGCTCCATTTCCAGACGCTTGCGCAACTGCCCGGCAAACAAGATTGACAGTGTCATGAACACTGCATCGAGCAGCAGCACGATGCTGCCGATCACCCAGGCGCGCTGCCGCCATTCGGCGTAGATGTCTTCGGTGGCCAGGCCGACTGCCACGATCAGCGGTTGCTCGCCGATATGGCGGAAGCTGAACAGGCGCTCGATGCCGTCAAGCGCTGCCAGTTCTACGTAAGACCCTTCGGTTGACAGCAGGCGCCGCTGGAAGGCCAAACTTTCCGCCACGCTGCGGCCGATGAGTTGTTCGTTGTAGGGGCGGCGCATGAGCAGCGTGCCGTCTGCGCGCACCAGCGTTACGGTAGCGCGCGGCCCAAGGTTGAGGCCGTCAAAGAGCCGTCGGAAGTAGTTCAGCCGCAGCGTGCCGACCACGATGCCCTTGAATTCGCCATGCGGCCCGTTCAGGCGCCGGCTCAGTCCCAGTGATGCTTCGACGCCGTTGATGCGCGGCTTGAATGGCTCGCTGATGTAGAGGCCGACATCCGGGGAGCCCTGATGCACCTGAAAGTAATCGCGGTCGCCCACGTGGATATGCCGCGGCGGTACCGAGCGCGAATCGATGATGACTTCGCCCGCCGGGTTGGCCACCAGCAGCGAGCCCAGGTCCTGCGCGTTGGTTGAGCGGTCGAACAGCACGAGCTGCCGGATGTTGGGCGGCAGGGCGACGATCTTCGGGTCCTGCATGCCGTCAATTACCGCCTGCAACGACAGGTCGTACACCTCGATGTTGCGGGCGATGTCGCGCTGCAGGATCAGCGAGAGGTTGTCGGCGGCGTCACGGGCACGTGCCAGCGCATCCACGCGCATTTCCCACAGCGACAGGGCCGTCAGGGCGGCCAGCAACAGCGACAGCACCGTGGCACCGATGATCAGCAGGGGTGGGTGCCGCAAAAAGGCGCCAATGGTGCGCTGGAGTGGCATGCGCGTTCGCAAGAAAAATGAAAGTGAAACGATTGAAAACGTCGTCTTGATTGTGTACCGGACTCCACCTGGCTACGCAATATCGCCTAGAGCATTTGTCGGGTTTGCAATCGTTTGCGCGGCCGCTGCGACGCAGCAGTTGTCGTATTGATGTCGAGACCGGGTCCGCAGCTTGCTGAGCATCTCCTGAGTGTCGAGCACGTCGCGTGCGGCAGTGCATGACCCGGCGACACTCGCCCGTGCCACGCTGTACAGCGGTTTTCGCTCATCGTCACTGCTGATTACCGGTTGCCCGGATTGTCTATGCTGGGTAAGCCTTCTTGGAGAACGCCATGCCAGACGACCGCGTCTCGTCCGCCCCTGTTCCCGCCAACCCGCATCCGCCCGTGCCGGATTCACACGAGGAGGCCCTGTTGGACGAGGGCCTGGAAGAGACTTTTCCGGCCAGCGACCCGGTTTCCATCGATACCGGCAAGCCGGACGTGGCACCGAAAGCGCCGGGGAGCGCGCCATCGCCGTAAAATAGGGGTTTGCGTGTCAACGGAACGGCGGCTTTGTCCGTGTTACGTGGCATCAGAAACACAATCGTGCGAATTCAGCGCGCGCGTATTGCGGGGCAACCGGTGCGCCGGTCGGACACGATTCCGGCGCGGACGACAATAAGCCAGCACCGGCAAGTCGGGGTCAATTCATGATGTCGATGCCGCACATGTGGCGGTCGGGCGCTTTGCTCGCCGCTGTCTCCCGTCTGCGCGCCGTGGGATTCGCCAATGGCACACCGCCGGCGCTCGTATTCCGCTCATCAGGTTGGGATCGGGCGCCTGACCCAAACCAGCCAAGCCAGCGGAATCTCGTTTCACACCATGCCTGACGCCGCGTCCCACGACGCCAGCCCTAAACCACACCGATCGCCGGTCAAGCAAGCTGCGCCCGCGCCTGCTGACTCTGCGGTTGTTTCTCGCCCGGATTCTGCTTCTGACGCTGGCCGCAGCGTTGGCCTGGGCGGCTGGGCCGTGATCTGCATCGTGCTGATTCTCGGCGCGCTGGTGTTCGACAGCCTGTATGCGCTGCTCGACCATGTGCATTACGCCGATATGGTTGCCGCGCTGCAGGCCACACCACGCGCGCACGTGTGGCTGGCCATTTTGGCCACCGCGCTCAGCTATGTCGCCCTCACGGGCTACGACGCGTCCGGCCTGCGTTACGCCGGCGCACAGATGGCCCGGGGCACGGTCGCCACCACGTCTTTCATTGCCTATGCGTTGGGTAACACGATCGGCCTGGGTTCGCTTACGGCCGGGTCGGTGCGCACGCGCCTGTACTCGGCGGCCGGCCTGGATGCCGCCCGTGTGACCGAGGCGGTGGCCTTTGATGCGAGTGCACTGGGTGTGTCCACCACGGCCTTCGGCGCGGTCGGCTTGCTCTGGGGTGCCGCTCACATTGCTGACATCACGCGCCTGCCTGCTGCGCTGCTGGAGGCGGTTGCGCTGCTGGTGCTGGCCGGTGTGATGGTGCTGTTGGCGCTGTGCATGCGGCAGCGCCACGTCACGCTGTTGGGCCGGTGGGAGATCCGCCTGCCGCCGCCGGGGCTGGCGGCGCGCCAGTTCGTGATTTCAGCGGCGGATATGGCCGCGGCTGCGGCAGCCCTGTGGGTGCTGATGCCGGCGGGGGCGGTTGACCTGCCGACCTTCGTTGCCTTCTACGCGCTGGCCGTCACGCTGGGTGTGTTGAGCCAGAGCCCGGGTGGCCTGGGCGTGTTCGAGGCGGTCATCCTGCTGGGTTGCAGCGGTCAGGCGCCGCCGGCCGAGGTGCTGGCCGCGCTGCTCGTCTACCGCGCCATCTATTTCCTGCTGCCGCTCATGGTGGCCGCTGCCATGCTGGGGGTGTTCGAGCTGCGCTCAGGGGCCGGGGCTCCATTCGGCCGCGCGGCGGTCAAGCTGTCGCCCGGCCTGCTGGCTGCACTGACCATGGTGGCGGGCGTGATGCTGCTCGTCTCCGGCGTGACCCCGGCCTCGGATGAAGCCGAAGACCTGCTGCGCATGCACGTGCCGCTGTTCGTGGTGGAGGCGTCGCACATGATCGGCAGCGTGGCGGGGCTCATCATGCTGTTTGTCGCGCGTGGCCTGCTGCACCGGCTGGACGCTGCGTGGTGGGCGGCGCTGGTGCTGTCGTTGCTTACCGGCGTGCTGGCGCTGCCCAAGGGCATTGCGGTGTCGGAGATGGTCGTGTTGGTCACGCTGGCAGTGCTGCTGGTCATCTCGCGCCGGCAGTTTGATCGGCCGTCGTCGCTGTTCTCGCAGCGGCTGGAGGTGGGCTGGCTGGTTGCCATGGCGTGCGTGTTTGCCGCCTGCGTGTGGATTCTCTTTTTCGCCTATCGCGAGGTGGCCTACGCTAACCAGCTCTGGTGGCAGTTCACTTTTGACGGCGATGCGCCGCGCTCCATTCGCGCACTGATGGCGGTGGCGGTCACGGGTCTGGGCTTCGGCATGTGGCAGCTCTTCCGCCGCGAGTCGGGCGAGACCCTTCGCCCGAGCACGGAAGAGTTGGCCCGCGCCGCAGAGATCATTCGCAAGCAGCCCGCCGCAGACGCCGTGCTGGCGCTGATGGGTGACAAGAGCCTGCTGTTCTCGCCGTCGGGCAACGCTTTCATCATGTATGCCAAGCAAGGACGTTCTTGGGTGGCGCTGGGCGACCCGGCTGGCGCGCAGCAGGAGTGGCCCGAACTGATCTGGCGTTTTATCGAGATGGCCGATGCGCACGGTGGGCGCGCAGCGTTCTATAAGACGCGCCCGCAAACGCTGCCGTTGTATCTCGATGCGGGCCTGCGTGCCTACAAGCTGGGCGAAGAGGCTTACGTGTCGCTGCCCGAGTTCAGCCTCAAGGGCTCGCGCCGCGCCAACCTGCGCCATGGCGTGACGCGCGGCGAGCGCGAAGGGCTGTCGTTCGAGATCGTGCCGGCCGAAGGTGTGCCGGCCGTGCTGGAAGAACTGCGCGCCATTTCCGATGAATGGCTGCACAACCAGAACGCGCGCGAGAAGGGCTTCTCGCTCGGCGCGTTTGAAGACCGCTATGTGCTCAGCCAACCGGTGGCCATCGTGCGGCGCGAGGGCGCCATCCTCGCCTTTGCCACGCTGATGTGTCCCGATGTGCTGCGCATTGAGGCAAGCGTTGACCTGATGCGCCAGCGCGGTACCGTGCCGCCGGGCACGATGGACTTCCTCTTCGGCAAGCTGATCCTGCACTTCCAGGCCGAGGGCTATCAGCGTTTCGGCCTGGGGATGGCGCCGATGTCGGGCATGGTCGAGCATGAGCTTGCGCCGCGCTGGCACCGCTTCGGACGGATGATGTTCCGCCACGGCGCGCGCTTCTACAATTTCCGTGGGCTGCGCAGTTTCAAGGACAAATTCGAGCCGATGTGGGAGCCCCGCTACCTGCTCGTGCGCGGCGGCTTGGCGCCGCTATTCACATTGACTGACGTTGCCGCGCTGATCGGCGGCGGGTTGAAGGGAGTGATCTCCAAATGAGTTGGCAAGCACCGCGCACGCAAGAGGCGCGGCATCGGGGAGTGCAACACACCGGGCGGCGCGTGGTGGCGATGGCCGCCACGGCAATCGCGTGCTGGCTGGCGACGTCGTTGACCGTGGCGACGTCGTTGACCGTGGCGGCGGAGGCGCCCGCGGCCGCTTCCGCACCCAAGCCCACGCCGGTGCAGGGGCCGGTGCTGGTGCCGCCCGTGGGCATGACGGGTGCCAGTGGTGTGACGGCCGTGCCGCCGCAAGGCGAAATGCTGCCGCGCCTGCAGATGAGCGCCACCGCCGTGACCGCCAACAAGGCTGCCAATGGTGGCGTGCTGTCGCTGCCTGTGGTGGCGCCGGCTACACCGGCTGCCGCGCCCGGCGCCGTCGAGTTCGTCACGCACGGGCGTTTTCGTGATGTGCCGGTCTATAAACCCAAGGGCGAGATCCGTTCTGTCGTGCTGATGCTCTCGGGCGATCAGGGCTGGACGCCTGCCACCTCGCGCATGGCGCAGAGCCTGGCAGAGCAGGGCGCGCTGGTGGCCGGCCTTTCCACGCCCGCACTGTTTTCAAGCCTCGAGGCAGACCTGGGCGATTGCGCTTTCCCTGATGGCGATCTGGAAAACTTCAGCCGCTTCCTGCAAGCCTACGAGAAGGTGCCGGGTTACTACCCGCCCATCCTCGTGGGTGACAACGAAGGCGGTGCGCTGGCCTACGCAATGATTGCGCAGGCACGCCCGAACATCTTTGCCGCAGCCATGTCGATGGAGTTCTGCCCGGTGCTGGAGCTGCGCAAGCCGCTGTGCAAGGGCGAGGGCGTGCACTTCAGCCGCCGCCAGAGCGAAAGCCGCACCACGGCCAAACGCACCAAACCGCCGGAGAACGCAGGCGTGGTGCTGCTGCCGGCCACGAAGTTGTCGGCGCCGTGGGTGGCGCTGCAGTCGGGTACGCTCACACCGTTTGCACGCCGCTCCGGCCCGCTGTGCGAGGCACGCGCCACGCAGGCCTTCATCGACACGATTTCCGGTGCGCAGTCGGTTGCGCTGCCCGCTGTGCAACCGGCTGCGCCGGGCGCCGCCAACGTCCCCCCTGTGACTGCAAGCGAGCCGTTCAAGGCCGCCTTCGCCAAACTGAACGCGCAGCGCAAGCCGCCGCCCCCGCAGCCGCCCGCAGCCGTGTCGGATCTGCCCATCATTGAAGTGGCCGCGCAGCCGGGCACGTCGTCGGAGCTGTTTGCGATCCTGCTGTCGGGTGATGGCGGCTGGGCCGGGCTCGACAAGGAGGTGGCCGCCGCGTTGTCCAAGTCGGGTGTGCCCGTGGTCGGCATCGATTCGCTGCGCTACTTCTGGACCCCGCGCACGCCGGCCTCGGCCGCGGCCGACATGGATCGCCTGGTGCGCTTCTACGCCGCGCGCTGGAAGAAGAGCAAGGCGTTGCTGATTGGCTATTCACAGGGTGCGGATGTGCTGCCCTTCATCGTCAACCGCTTGCCTGCGGCATCGCGCGAGCATGTGGCACTCGCTGTGATGATGGGCCTGGGCAAGCGTGCCGATTTCGAGTTCCACATGACCAACTGGGTGTCGAGCAGCGCGTCGGGCCTGCTGATCCTGCCCGAAGTGCAGAAGCTGCCGGCTGGCCTGGGCATGTGCATCTATGGCAAGGAAGAGAAGGACACCAACTGCCCGGGCCTGGACCCAAAGCAGGTCCAGCTTGTGAAGTTGCCCGGGGGCCATCACTTTGACGGTGACTACGCCAAGCTGGCACGCATCATTCTGGAAGGCGCCCGCGCGCCCGGCCCGACTGCGCGCTAGGCCATCGCTTCCGGGGTCGCGCTGCGGCGAGCGGCCCCGGGCGTCACCCCATTGAACCGCTTGAACGCACGGCTGAATGCCGCCTCCGACTGGTAACCCAGCCGGCTGGCGGCCTCGGCCAGCGGCAGACGCTCTTCCTGCAGCCAGCCCAACGCAATCTGCATGCGCCAGCGTGCAACGTATTGCATCGCCGGTTCGCCCACCAACCGAGTGAAGCGTGCGGCAAATGCCGAGCGAGACATTGCGGCCTCGTTGGCCAGGGCGCCGAGCGTCCACTCCCGCGCGGGCTCGCGATGGATCAGCGCCATCGCGCGGCCGATCTGCTTGTCCTGCAAGGCCCCTACCCAACCGCTGCGTGCAGCCGGATCGCGTTCAATCCAATCGCGAATGGCGAGGATGACGAGAATGTCCGCCAGCCGCGTCACCATGGTTTCACCGCCGGGCTGGGGCATGCGGGCTTCTGCGGCCATGAAGCGCAGGGTTTGCTCGATCCATTGCGCGTGCGGTGATTGCCGGCTGTCGATGCAGAGCGCCGCCGGCAGCACTGCCGCCAGCCGTTGCGCAGCCGGGTGGCCGAAGCGCACCGCTGCACAGATCATCTGCGCGGGTTCGCCGTTGCCGCCGTGGCGCAGCACTTCGTAGCGCTCGCTCATCAGTTCACGCGGCAATTCGAACAGGCCCGCGCAGGCCACACCCGGCTGGCTAGTCAGCCGGTGCCCGGTGCCGCGCGGCACGATGGCCAGATCGCCGGGGGCCAGCGCGCGTGCCGGCTCGCCATCCACCTCCAGCCAGGCACGGCCGCTGGCCACCACGTGCAGCATCATGCAGTCGGGCATGGGCGGCAGCGCCAGCCCCCACGGCGCGGAGAACTCCGAGCGGCAATAGAACACGCCGCTCATGCGCAGAAAGTGCAGCGCTTCGCCCAGCGGGTCGATGTGGGTCCAGGGGGGTGGCGTGTTTGTCGAAGTCATGGCGACATCCTGAGCAACAACGTGCGCATTGTGCGCTGATCTGGACGATCGAGCATCAACGGCGGACGCCAAGTCACATCCGAAGTGGGCCAGCTTTCCATACTGGAGGCGTCTTCCACCCAAAAACCTTCAGGAGTCTTGCCATGCAGATCGTCCAAGCTTTCCCCGTGTCCTCCGTCCTCGTTCTGGGCGCCACCGGCAAGACGGGTGCGCGCGTTGCACAGGGTTTGCGTGCGCACGGCGTGACCGTGCGTGAGGGCTCGCGCAATGCCAACCCGGCCTTTGACTGGGCGGACCCGACCACATGGCCAGCAGCATTGGCCGGCATGGACGGCGTCTACATCACCTACCAACCAGACCTGGCCGCGCCAGGCGCCGAGACGGCCATCCACGCATTCGTTGTGGCGGCCAAGGCAGCCGGCGTGCGCCATCTCGTGCTGCTCTCGGGCCGTGGCGAGCCTGCCGCGCAACGCTGCGAAGCCATCGTGCAGAACAGCGGCCTCGCGTGGACGTTGCTGCGCGCCAGCTGGTTCAACCAGAACTTCAGCGAAGGCCATCTGCTGGAACCCGTGCTGGCCGGTGTGATTGCGCTGCCCGGCGGCAACGTCGCCGAACCGTTTGTTGATGCTGGCGATCTGGCTGATGCCGCCATCGCCGCCTTTACCGACGCGCGCCACATCGGTCAGTTGTACGAGATGACCGGCCCGCGCGCGCTGACCTTTGCCGAAGTGGCCGAGATCCTGAGCGATGCGCTCAGCCGCGATATCCACTATCAGCCGATGGCGGCGGATGCGTACGTGGAAATGCTCTCCGACTACGTGCCGCGCGAGTTTGCGGCGTTTCTTGGTGGGTTGTTTGCAGAGGTGCTCGATGGACGCAACGTGCACGTGACCGATGGCGTGCAGCGTGCGCTGGGCCGGGCGCCGCGTGATTTTGCGGACTATGTGCGGGAGGTGGTGCAGACGGGGGTGTGGGATGGAGCCGAGGTCAATCACTAACCGCAGAGTTGGCCGGCTCCATCATCAATCTCTGATGTGGCAAACGTACAACTTATGCTGAGATGCAAGCCAAAGATGGCGTTTTACTGAATCTTCACAATGTGTCGTAAAGCCGGATAGTCACTAAGATGTAATAAATACTTCTATGAGAATTTAGAAATACAAAACCCGGAAACCCCCAAAGGCTACCCTTTGGGGGGATGTGCCTGAACAAGACATTCAAAACGATCGCTGCCGCTCTGAACTTGCTGGCCGATCGTCATGAACGCGAATTGCTACCGAACCGTCTTCAACGCCGTACGCGGCATGCTCGTTGCCGTTGAAGAGACCGCAACGTCCACCGGGAAAGGTCGTGGCGCAGGAAAGCGGTCGGGGGCAAGGCCAATTGCGTCGGTAGCGGGTGTCGTCCGCTTTGCGATGTCTCCCGTGTTGTTCGGGGCGCTTTGTGCGATGGGCGTGTCCTACACCGTGCATGCACAGGTCGTTGCTGCTCCTGGCTCGGGCGCGCAGGTGATTCAGACCCAGAACGGGTTGCAGCAGGTCAACATCGCCAGACCGAATGGGAGCGGTGTTTCGCTCAACACCTACTCGCAGTTCAACGTCCCGAACCAAGGGACCATCCTGAACAATGCGACGGCGATCACGCAAACGCAGCAGGCAGGCTACGTCAACGGCAACCCGAACCTGTTGCCTGGCGGTTCTGCACGTGTGATCGTCAACCAGGTCACCAGCACGTCGCCCAGCACGCTGCAAGGGTATCTGGAGGTGGCCGGCCCGCGTGCTGAGGTGGTGATCGCCAACCCGAACGGCATCCTCGTCAATGGGGGCGGCTTTATCAATACGAGCCGCGCGACGCTGACCACTGGGGCGCCAGTCTTTGGCGGCAGCGGCAGTCTGGATGCTTACCGTGTTACGGGCGGCCAGATCTCGATTCAGGGGGCTGGCTTGAACGCCAGCAATGTCGATCAAGTCGACCTGATTGCCCGTGCGGTGCAGGCCAATGCGGCTGTGTACGCCAACCAGCTCAACGTGATTGCCGGCGCCAACCAGGTCGATCGCAACACGTTGGCTACGACGCCGATCGCAGGCACAGGGCCAGCACCTGCGCTGGGTATCGATGTGAGCCAGTTGGGTGGTATGTATGCCAACAAGATTTTCCTGGCATCCACCGAGAATGGCGTTGGGGTTTCGCTCAGGGGCGTCACCGCTGCACAGGCGGGCGATCTGACGCTCACCTCGCAGGGGCAACTGATCCTGGCCGGAACCACGAGCGCCACCGGCAACCTGAGCGTCAAAGTGCGTGGCGATATCACGAATTCGGGTTCAACCTACGGCAGTGGCGCCGTTTCGGTATCGTCCGATGGCACGCTCACGAACAGCGGAGCGCTTGCAGCACAGCAGGGCCTAACTGTTAGTGCTGGGGCGTTGAATTCGACTGGTAGCCTGGGCGCAGGCGTGGCGCAGAGTGGTGCAGTCACCCAGGTGGCAGATCTGAACGTTGTCACGACCGGTGCCCTGTCAGCCAACGGCACCAATGTGGCAGGTGGCAACGCGATGTTCCAGGGGGCGGGCGTCAGCCTCGCCCACAGCCAGACCTCCGCGAATGGGAGCCTTGCGCTCACATCAACGGGCAACGCTGATCTTACGGGGGCCACTACCCACGCGGGTAGCTCGATCAACGCCAATGTGACGGGTGCCTTCGTCAACGACGCTGGGCGCCTGACAGGCGGCGGCTCGGTACAGATCAACGCAGGCAGTGTCTCCAACACGGGCGGTCAGCTCATGAGCCAGGCGGCTCTTGGCGTTCAATCGGCAGGCACGGTTGGCAATGCGCAAGGCACGCTGCAGGCTGGCGGCGCATTGTCCGTTTCTGGTAGCACGATCGACAACACCGCAGGCCGGTTGATCTCGCTAAACGCCGATGGGTTGACGCTCGTCGCCGGTACTTCGATCACCAATGCCGCCGGCACCACTGCAGATGGTGCCCAGGGCGGCGTGATCGGCGGCAATGGTGTGGTCGGTATCACCACGGGCGCACTGGTCAACCACGGTCAGATCAACGCGGCGACCAACGCCACACTGAAAGCCAGTACGCTCGACAACAGCAACGGCGGTGTGACGGCCGGCAACGCATTGACGGCCCAGATCGCCGGTGCGGTGAGCAATCAGCAGGGGGCATTGCTGGCTAACACCACGGCGGTTTCGGCAGCTTCGCTCGATAACACCTCCGGCAAGATCGAAGGCAGTCAGCTTGCCATTGCAACTGCGGGTGATCTCGTCAACCGCAGCGGTGCGATCAACCAGACCGGCCAGACCGACACAGCCCTGAAGGTTGGTGGCACGCTTGACAACACCAACGGGTCGATTGCTGCCAACGCGCAGAATCTGTCGATCAATGCGCAGGCGGTGACCAACGATGGCGGCAAGCTGCTGCACTCGGGCACCGGTGCCCTGAACGTGAATAGCCAGGGCCCGTTGAGCAACGTTGCCGGGCAAATTCGCACCAATGGCGCGCTTTTGACCAGTGCCGGTACGGTCAACAACACCAGCGGCTCGATCACCGCGCAGGGCGCGCAAACGCTTACCGCCGTCGGCGCAGTCAACAACACCAATGGCACGGTGCACGCGGGCGACGCGCTCAAGCTGCAGGCAGGCGGTGCATTGACCAATGTTGGCGGCAACATTGAAGCAAACAATGCCCACAGCACGTTGAACGTGTCCGCAGCCTCGCTGGACAACACCTCGGGCCGTGTGGTGAACGTGGGCGACGGTGCAACCTCGGTCTCAGTGCAGCAGACCCTCTTGAATGCGAACCCGACGAATGTGGCCGGTCAGGGGCTGATTGGTGGGAACGGAGCGTTGAGTGTCACCGCGGGTGCTTTGCAGAACCACGGCACCCTTTCGGCCAAGGGCGATCAGACGCTCACCGCCCAGTCGTTCGACAACAGCAACGGCAACGCAACCGCGAGTGGAGCGCTGACAGCCAACATTGCGGGCGCTTTGCGCAATCAGCAGGGCGCACTGTCTGCGAACAGCACAACGGTGACAGCGGGTTCGCTGGACAACACGACCGGCAAGATCGAAGGCAATCAACTCAGTCTCACAACCACGGGCGATCTCATCAACCGTGGCGGGTCGATCAACCAGTACAGCCAGGCCGACACCACCTTGAAGGTTGGCGGCACGCTGGATGACACGAACGGCGCCATCGCAGCCAACGCGCAGAACCTGACGATCAATGCGCAGGCGATCACCAATGACAGCGGCAAGTTGCTGCATGCCGGTACGGGCATCTTCGCGCTGAACAGCCAGGGTGCCCTGAGCAACGTCGCTGGCCAGGTGCAGACGAATGGTGCCCTGCTGGCCAGTGCCAACACGCTGGACAACACCAACGGCTCGGTGCGTGCGGGCGATGCGCTCAAGATGCAGGCGGGCGGTGTGTTGACTAACGTCGGCGGCAACGTCGAGGTGAACAATGCACACGGCACGTTGAGCGTGTCCGCAGCATCGTTGGACAACACTTCAGGCCGTGTGGTGAACGTGGGCGATGGTGCAACCACGGTGGCTGTGCAGCAGACCCTGCTCAATGCCAACCCCGGCAACGTTGCCGGACGCGGGATGATCGGCGGCAACGGGACACTTGGTGTGACGGTCGGCACGCTCAACAATCACGGCGCGATCTCGGCCAAGGGCGACCAGACGCTGAGCGCCGAGTCGTTCGACAACAGCAACGGCAGCGTGACTGCGGGCGGCGCGCTGACCGCCAATATCGCTGGTGCGTTGAACAGCCAGCACGGCACGTTGTCTGCAGGCAGCACGACGCTCACGGTGGGTTCACTGGATAACACCTCCGGCAAGATCGAGGGTAACCAGTTGGGTATTACCACCGCGGGCGATCTTGTTAATCGCGGCGGGTCGATCAACCAGTACAGCCAAGCCGACACGACGCTCAAGGTTGGCGGCAGGCTGGACGACACGAATGGCGCCATCTCGGCCAACGCGCAGAACCTGACGGTCAACGCGCAGGCAATCACCAACGATGGTGGCAAGCTGCTGCACTCGGGCGCCGGTGCCCTGAACGTGAATAGCCAGGGCGCGTTGAGCAACGTTGCAGGGCAAATTCGCACCAACGGCACGCTGTTGACAAATGCGGGCTCGCTCGACAACGCCAGTGGATCTATCACAGCGCAAGGTGCGCAAACGCTTACCGTTGCCGGTGCACTCAACAACACCAGCGGCACGGTGCGCGCAGGCGATGCGCTCAAGGTGCAGGCCGGTGGTGTGTTGACTAATGTTGGCGGCAACATCGAGGCGAACGGTGCGCATGGTGCGTTGAGTGTGTCCGCAGCCTCGCTGGACAACACCTCGGGCCGTGTGGTGAACGTGGGCGATGGCGCAACCACGGTTTCTGTGCAGCAGACACTCTTGAATGCGAATCCGACGAACGCCACCGGGCAAGGTTTGATCGGTGGGAATGGTGCGTTGGGGATTACAGCAGGGTCGCTCCAGAACCATGGCACGCTGAGTGCCAAGGGCGATCAGACGCTGACCGCTCAGTCGTTCGACAACAGCAGCGGCAGCGCGATCGCGGGCGGCACGCTTACCGCCAACGTCGCAGGTGCTCTGACCAGCCAGCACGGGGTGTTGTCTGCCGACACGACAACAATCAATGCAGCCTCGCTCGACAACACCTCCGGCAAGATCGAGGGCAATCAACTGAACCTCACAACCACGGGCGATCTTGTCAACCGTGGCGGGTCGATCAATCAATACAGCGAGACCGACACGACGCTCAAGGTGGGCGGCGCGTTGGATGACACCAACGGTTCCATTGCAGCCAACGCGCAGAACCTGACGGTCAACGCACAGGCAATCAACAATAACGGCGGCAAGCTGTCGCATGCCGGGGCAGGCACGCTCACGCTGAACAGCCAGGGCGCGCTGAGCAACGTCGCCGGGCAGGCGCAGACCAACGGCGCGTTGCTGGCTAATGTCGGAGCGCTCGACAACACCAGCGGTACGGTGCGCGCAGGCGATGCGCTCAAGGTGCAGGCGGGTGGTGCATTGACCAACGTGGGCGGCAACATCGAGGCGAACGGTGCGCACAGCACGTTAAACGTGTCGGCCGTGTCGCTCGACAACACCTCCGGCCGCGTGGTGAACGTGGGCGATGGTGCGACCACGGTCTCCGTGCAACAGACGCTTCTGAACGTGAACCCGACGAATGCCGTCGGGCAGGGCCTGATTGGCGGGAACGGTGCACTGGGCATCACAGCGGGAACCCTGCAGAACCACGGTGCGTTCAGCGCGAAGGGCGCCCAGACACTCACGGCGCAATCGCTCGACAACAGCAACGGTAGCGTGACGGCAGGTGGTGCGCTCACGGCAAACATCGCGGGTGCGCTGAGCAATCAGCACGGTACCCTGTCCGCCAGCAGCACGGCGTTGACGGTGGGCTCGCTGGACAACACGGCGGGCAAGATCGAAGGCAACCAACTGGGTGTCACGACCACGGGTGACCTGATCAACCGTGGCGGCACGATTAACCAGTACAGCCAGGCCGATACGACGCTCAAGGTTGGTGGCGCGCTTGACAGTACCAACGGACTGATTGCCGCCAACGCAAACAACCTCTCGATCAACGCGCAGGTGATCACCAATGATGGCGGCAAGTTGCAGCATGCTGGTGCCGGCACATTCACGCTAGATAGCCAGGGCGCCTTGAGCAACGTCGCCGGACAAGCACAGACCAACGGTGCGTTGTTGGTGCAAGGTAGTTCGCTCGACAACACCAATGGATTCATTGCCGCGCAAGGCACCGAAACGATCACCACCCCAGGGGCGCTGAACAACACCAACGGAACCTTGCATGCCGGCGGCAACGCGCAGGTGCAGGCAGGCGGCGTGTTGACCAATGTCGGCGGCAACATCGAGGCGAACGGTGCGCATGGCACGTTGACCGTATCGGCGGTATCGCTGGACAACACCTCAGGCCGTGTGGTGAACGTGGGCGATGGTGTAACCACGGTTGCCGTACAACAGACCCTGCTCAACGCCAATCCGAACGGCGTCACCGGGCGAGGGTTGATCGGCGGCAACGGAAGCCTGGGCGTGACGGCGGGCACGTTGAGCAACCATGGCGCGATCTCGGCCAAGGGTGATGCGACTCTCGTTGCACAATCGTTCGACAACAGCAATGGCAGCACGACGGCGAGTGGCGGGCTGACGGCCACCGTCGCCGGTGCGCTGACGAACCAGCTGGGTCTGTTGTCCGGCAACGCGACCAACGTCTCCGCAGACTCGTTGAACAACACATCCGGCCAGATCGAAGGCAACCAGCTTGGTCTGACGACGACAGGCGATCTCCTCAACCGAGGCGGCGTGATCCAGCAGTTCGGGCAGGCTGACAGCACGCTCAAGGCCGGCGGCACGTTGGACAACACGGGCGGCTCGATTGCCGCCAACGCCAACAACTTGACCCTCAGTGGACAGACGATTGCCAACGACAACGGCAAGCTGCTGCATGCGGGAACAGGCACGCTTTCGCTCACGGCACAGAGCGCGCTGACCAACACAAACCATGGTCAGATTCAGACCAACGGGGCGCTGGTCGCGAAAGCCAACTCTCTGAACAACACCCTGGGTGGTGTCTCCGCACTTGGCGCCGCGTCGCTTACCACAACAAACGATCTCGTCAACAAACAGGGTACGGTTTTCGGCCAGACCGGACTGACGCTTGCCAGCGGGGGGCAGATTGACAACACCAACGGCTCGGCGCAGACCAGTGGCAACCTTTCTGCCACCGCGTCGGGTGTGGTGACCAACGCTTCCGGCGTGATCAGCGCCAACGGCGCACACGGCGTGGCCACCGTCTCGGGTGCCAGCCTGAACAATGCTGCTGGGCGGTTGGTCAACGCGGGGGATGGTGCTACCACCATTACCGCAACCACGAGCATCAACAATGCCGGTGGTGCACTGGGGGGCAATGGTGACGTGACGCTGGGCACCCAGACGCTGACCAACACGACCAACGGCAGCGTTGCAGCGGGTGGTGCGCTGGCACTCAACACCACCAACGCAGTCAACAACCGTGGTGGTCTGATCTACGGTGGTCAAGGCCTGACGTTGAACCAGACTGGCGCCACGCTCACGAACGACGGTGGCTCGTTGCAGGGGGGCAAGGACGCAACCATCAGCGTTGCATCGATGACGAATGCCGGCGGCAACGTGCGCGTGAACCGAGACGTTTCCGTGCAAGGCGTTGTTTCCGGCGATGGCGAAATGACGGCCGGACGCAATCTGTCGCTGAACGTTGTGGGCAACTACACCAATGGTGCCAACAATCGCTTGCGCGCAGACGGCAACATGACCGTGTCCGCCAGTGGTACGTTCACAAACAGCGGGGTGCTGGGCGCGGCTGGCAACACTACTGTGCAAGGCGCGAACGTGGTCAACGTGGCCGGTGGTGACATTACAGGCTCTACAACCACTGTGTCGACCAGTGGCACCATCAGCAACGCGGGTCGTATCGAAGGCAACGCAGTCCAAACCAACAGCACTGCGCTGGTCAACACCGGTACGATTATCGGCAACGCGGTGCAGGTGCAGGCAGGTGACATCACGAACTCGGGCGCAGCGGCATTGATGGCCGCAGTGCAGAGCCTCAACATTTACGCGACGAACTCAGTATCGAACCTGGATGGCGCAACGCTGTACAGCGCAGGTAGCCTGCAGATTGCTCGCGATGGCACACGAGATCCGGCTTCCGGTCTGCTGGCCAATCAGGTAGGTACGCTGACCAACCGCTCGGCAACCATTGATGCGGATGGCGACATTGATATTGCGGCGCGCACGGTCTACAACACGCGCACCAGTATCGTGACGGCGCCGGGTACACCGCAGACAACGAGCCAGACCCTTGTGACTTGGTATGCGGGTCTGTCGGGCTCAGACCTCAATAGTCATCGAAGCCTCACCATCCCGAGCTGGAGCTGGGACGGGCAAGGTTCGCCGATTAGCGCAAGCCAGACTAACGCGCTGGCGCAGCCGATCACGATCACGGTCGATAAATCCACCGTGACCAATCTAAACGCAGCAAATCAGACGCTGTCCTTTAGCACGGCACCCACCGAGCGGTACATCAACCCGCCTGAGTTCAACCAGTGCGGGAGAGAAGACCCCCAGTGCAGGCAGGATGCAACGCATACTCGCAACCTGACCACCAACGCGACGCAGTGGTATCAATCCATCCAGGACAACGGCAGCACCTATTCGATTACCTTCTGGCCGGACTGGGATCCAAACAAGAACCTGCGTCCGGATCAGGTTCGCGTGCGCCTGGACTTGGGTGTCGACAGTCGGGATTACAACGAGACGCAACGCACGACCGTCACGACCAGGGCCACGGATCAACTCATCTCGGCCAGTGATCCAGCCAAGATCCGTGCCTCGGGCAGCATCCGCATCAACAGCAATGGCGGCTCGATCCTGAATCAGTCGTCCACGATGGCCGCCGGTGGCAATCTGGTTCGCACTGCGATTGGCGGTGCGGTGACGGATCAGGGCACCGTGCTGCAACAGTCGGTCACCACAACTGAGCAATCCACGTTCTACTGGCATCAGAAAACTGGCGGCGAGCAGGACACCCAGGTGGTGCCCTATCCGACCACGCCCGTGGGCTCCACAACGGTCACAGCGCTGCCGGCAATTGCTACGTCCAATCAGGCAGTGCAGACCACGGCACAGACCATCAACGTCACTACTGTCAACCGCCTGGGTCAGACCGTGACCGGCAGCGGGGTGACGGGCGGTGGTGCAGCTGGTGCCGCAGTAGGTAGTGCCGGCACAGGTGCAACAAGTGTTGGCGCCATGACCGGCAGTTCTGGCAGTACCGTTGGCAGTGCAGGTAATGGGGCAGCGAATGCTGGAGCCATGACCGGCAGTTCTGGTAGCACGGTTGGCAGTGCCGGTAGTGGCGCGGCCAATGCAGGTGCGATGACGGGCGGCACCGGCAGCACGGTTGGCAGTGCTGGCAGTGGCGCGGCCAATGCAGGTGCAGTGACGGGCAGCGCCGGTAGCGCGGTTGGCAGCGCCGGCAGCGGCACCGCAAACGCCGGCACGGTGGCAGGCAATTCCGGCAGCGCAGTGGGTAGTGCAGGCAGCGGTACCGCAAGCTCGGGCGCATTGAGCGGTACAGCAACCAGCACCGTCGGCGCGACAACGGGCAACGCGCACGCGCCGCAGACCCTGGGCACCCCCACCGGTGGCATTCCGAACCTCACGCTGCCGATCAACGGCCTGTTCCACATTCAACCGGCACCCAGTGCAACGTACCTGGTCGCAACCGATTCTCGCTTTACGCAGTACACCCAGTTCATCTCCAGCGACTACATGTTAAGCGCGCTGAACCTGAACCCGCAGCAGACACAGAAGCGATTGGGTGATGGCTTCTATGAGGAGAAGCTTGTCCGCGATCAGATTACCCAGTTGACAGGTCGTGTCTTCCTGGCTGGCTATACCAACCAGCTGGACGAATACCGGGGGCTGATGGATGCCGGTGTGAAGTACGCCAAGTCGTTCAACCTCACCCCCGGCATTGGCCTTTCGGACGCGCAGATGGCGCAACTGACCACCGACATGGTGTGGCTGGTGTCTCAGGACGTGACCTTGCCTGATGGCTCGCATCAGACCGTGCTGGTGCCCAAGCTGTATCTGGCGCAGGCCAATGCTGTTGATCTGAATTCGACAGGTGCACTGGTGGCTGGCAAGACCGTCAGCCTTAATGCCTCAGGCGACGTATCCAACAGCGGGCACATCGTGGGCGACGTTGCCACGCAGGTACTGGGCGACAACATCGTCAACCAGGGCACGATTGGTGGGGCGGGCAGCACAACGGCGGTACAGGCCGTGCAGGACGTGCGCAATATTGGTGGCACCATCACGGGCCAGAACGTGGGCGTGATCGCCGGGCGCGATGTCATCAACGCCACACAGACGATCTCCAACCTGCAGACCATCGGCCCGAACAACTACAGCGCGGGCGCGACCGGCGTGGGTTCGGTGGGTACGATCTCCGCCACCAACAATGCCACGGTAGCGGCCGGCCGCGATCTCACCATGCAAGCTGGTGCGGTGACTGCCGGCAACACCGCCACGCTAGTAGCAGGCCGTGATCTGACGTTGGGCACGGTCCAGCTCGGCACGACCCAGGATACCGTGTCGCGCGGTGGCCAGAGCTATTCACATGACCTGACCGTCTCGAACCTGGGCAGCACGGTTTCGGCAGGGCAAAACGTGGTGGCAGTGGCAGGGCGCGACGTAACGCTCACGTCTTCCACCGTGCAGGCTGGCAATAACGCTACCGTGGTGGCCGGCCGCAATGTGACGGAGACAGCCGCACTCGATTCACATACACACAGTGAAGGGTCGCTGGGCGGCAGCTCGCAATACACCAAGTCCTCTTACGACGAGAAGGCCAGCGGCAGTGCGATTCAGGCAGGCAACAGCGCAACGCTGGGTGCCGGCCAAACGCAGGTCGTCAATCAGGTGCTGCAGGCCAACGGCATCACGATGGTCAGCGACCAGGGGCCGGGCAACGTGTCCGTGCTGGGGTCTTCCATCAGCACCGGCAATGGCGTTGCCAAGCTTGTGGGTACGGGGGACGTGACGGTCGGCGCGGTGACCGAGTCGCACAAGTCGGACTTCTGGTTGGAGAACAAGAGCTCGGGCTTCATGTCCAGCGAGCAGAACACCAAGATTCAGAACACGCGCAGCACCAACGCGGTTGGGTCATCCATCTCCGGCGATTCGGTAACGGCTGTGGCCGGACGTGACCTGACAGTGCAAGGTTCAACCGTGGCTGGTACCAACGATGTGAATCTGCAGGCAGGGAACAACCTCACCATTACCACGGCGCAGAACACAAGCTCCAGCCACAGCTACGAGGAGACCACCAAGTCGGGCTTTGGCGCCACCGGCTCGGGCCTCTCCTATGGCAACCGAAACCAGAAGGACACCATCAACGACAACGCCGTTACGCAGACCAGCAGCATGGTCGGCAGCACCGGCGGCAATGTGAATCTGACCGCGGGTAACGCGCTGAAGGTAACTGGCAGTCAAGTGATTGCGGCCAAGGACCTCACTGGCACGGGCGCCGACGTGACGATCGATGCTGCACAAGGCGCGACGCATCACGACGAGACCCATGAGGTCAAGCAGAGCGGCTTTACGCTGGGTGTGTCCGGTGGCGTTATCGGAGCGGCTACAGGCGCGGTGCAGAAGGTTGAGAATGCGGGGCAGAGCAAGGATGGCCGTGCTGCAGCACTGTGGGGCATTGCATCGGCGCGGGATGCATTTGACGCAGGAAGTGCACTTACCGGCCCTGGTGGCGCAACAGCCGGGGCGGCTGCCACGCTGTCTTGGGGCACCAGCCAGAGCAAGCAGACGTCCACCGACGATGCCACGCAGCACACCGGCTCGACCGTGACGGCGGGTGGCAAAGCCAGCCTCACGGCGACTGGCGTAGACGCCAACGGCAACAAGACCGCCGGCGACATCAACATCGCTGGCTCCGATGTGAACGCCAAACAGGTCGCATTGAAGGCCGCGCACGACGTCAACATTGTCTCGGCCACGGATACGGACGAAAGCCACAGTCGCAACGAATCTAGCAGCGCGAGCGTTGGTGTGTCGTACGGTTTTGGCCAGAACAGTGCCGGGTTCGGTGTATCGGCATCGGCCTCCAAGTCCAAGGGGAACTCGGATAGCTCCAGCGCCACGCAAGTCAACAGCCACGTCAACGGCAGCGAATCGGTGTCGATCGCATCGGGCAACGACACCAACGTGCAGGGCGGTGTCGTCAGCGGGGGCAAGGTGTCGATGGACGTGGGCGGTAACCTGAATCTGGCCAGCCGCCAGGATACGGCTCAAATGTCCGCCAAGCAGGAAAGCATGGGTGGCGGGTTCAGCATCAGCCAGGGCGGCGGTTCGGCTAACTTCTCGGCAAGCAAGGGGCACGCCGACGGCAACTATGCCAACGTGACCGAGCAGTCGGGTATCCGTGCGGGCGATGGCGGCTTCGACATCAACGTCAAGGGCAATACGGACCTGAAGGGGGCCGTGATTGCCAGCACTGCCGCACCTGACAAGAACCAACTGACCACTGGCACGTTGACGTGGAGCGATACCAAGAACCACTCCGAGTACAGCGCCGATTCGGTTGGTGTGTCGGCGGGTTTCACCGCAGGCAGCGGCAACAGCAAGCCGAGTTCCGGTCAGACCTCGGGCAAGAACACTGGCGGTATCAGCCCGATGATTCCGCAGAGCGACAGCGGTAGTCAGGATGGCGTGGCGCAGGCGGCCGTCTCGCAAGGTGCTATCACAATCACCAACAAGGATGCGCAGAAGCAGGACGTTGCCACGCTGAACCGTGATACGACAAAGACCAATACCACTGTTGGCAAGAACCCAGACCTCAACGAAGTCCTGGGCAAGCAGGCTGACATGATGGCGGCTGCCCAAGCTGCGGGTGAGGCGGTTGCGAAGACGGTGGGGGATGTTGCCGACAAGAAGCAGAAGGAGGCACAGGCGCGACTCAATGCTGCCAATGATGCCTACAAGCAAAACCCTTCGGACGCCAACAAAGCAGCGATTGCTGCTGCAGAGACGGATGTCGCGAATTGGAAGGAGGGCGGTGACTACCGCGCTGCGCTGCACATGGCCGGTGGTGCGGTGATTGCTGGGCTGGGTGGAGGCAATGCACTGGCTGGTGCCGTAGGTGCGGGTGTGTCGTCCAAGCTGGCGCCGCAGTTGCAGGACCTGAGCAAGAGTGTAGCTGGCAGCGTGAACACGGGCAGTACGGATTTGAATGATGCTATCGGCAACCTCGCGGCGAATATTGCGGCGGGTGGGGTTGGTTTTGCAGTTGGCGGCGGGGCTGGAGCCGCGACCGCTGCCAACACGGATCGTTTCAATCGGCAGTTGCACCAAGAGGAAGCGAAATCGCTAGCCGCTCTCAAGAAAGGAAAGTCGCCAGCAGAGCAAGATCGATTGGACGCAGCGGCGTGCTACCTGGTCCATTGCGCTGATGGTGTGCCTGCTTCAGACGCGAACTACGCGCGTTTGCAGGCAATGCAAACGCAAGGAGCACAATACACAAAGGAAATTCAAACCATTCAAGCGACGGGACAGTTCATCCCCTATAGCTCTTGGGACAGGATTACAGATGTCTACACCTCCCTTCCTGCGATCAAAGGGGCGGCCAACGTAGTTGGCGGTGTATTTGGTACAGCAGGTGGCGTCGCGCTTACAGCGGGGGCTATTGCAGGTTGCCCAACGACGGCTGTCACCTGTGCCGGTATTCCGGTCGGTGCGGGAGTAACTGGTCTCGGCCTTAATCAGTTCAACACTGGTACCGGCCAGATTACTGGAAGTATCCCGTCCACCGAAGGGCAGGCGGTGCTTAACTCCTTTAACCCGAACGCGCCAGGGCGTCCGAATCCGCTGGTAACTGACGCGCTTACTACAGGGGCCGGCATCGCTGTTGGGGTCGCGGGTGGTAAGGTGTTGGGTGCTTTGGCTTCGGATGGGACTGCTGTAACACAGCCCACCGGTTCCACAAATCGAAATTTCTTGGGTGGTGGAGCAACTCTTGCGGATGATGCGCAATTTGCTCTTGGGGAGCGCCAACTTAAACCAGGGCAGGGGACGCTGAGTGGTAGTCCTGAGGCCCCTCCCGCCAATGCATCGAAGGATCAGGTGAGGTCAATAAACCGCCAGAATGAAGCGGCGCAAATTTTGGCGGATCACGGATTGGATGTGAATCAGTTGCCGAATACGGGAAAGCCTGGTCCGAACCCTGATCTTTCGATAAATGGCCAAGTGGCTGACGTTTACGCGCCGAAGTCGGGGAACCTGCAAACTATTCGTGACAAGGTAGTGGAAAAGACAGCGGAACAGGCGCCAAATGTCGTGATCAATTTGGCAGACTCACCCCTGTCGGCATCTGAGGTTGCGCAGTATCTTCAAAGAAACCCTGTGGGCAAGGCAAATTCAGTCATCATAATTAAGGATGGTCGCGTGACCGTGCTGGGAGGGTAAATTGTCTTTTTCTCTTGATATCGAAATTGATGTTCGGGCTGACAAGGGTTGTGTGCTTGGCATCTTGCAAGACATGCATTTTTTAGTGTACGAGGAGGATATGGGTAGTATCCGTGGGAATTTTCCGGAATCGAACATGTATGCGATTGTGAGATGGGTGGCGGACGAGGGGCAGGTAGCCCCAAGAACGGAAGGGGCGGATTTTGCGAAAAATTGGAAAATAGGGGTTAGAGCGAGCTTCTATTATGTGATCGGTGAGTATGAAAAGTGCAGTTTGGAAATGCATAAATTTCTGGAAATGATTGATAAAAGAACGGAGGCTTTTTTTATATTGTCATTTCAGATGGAGGAGGTTTATGCGATCAAAGATGATTCTGGTGTGAGAATTGTGGGGGAGTTTTAGGCTGAATCGGTCCAGGAAATTAACTTCAATGGTGATGCTCAGGGTGCGGTGAGGGTTATCCATCTCGTCGTTGTAAGCAACACTCCATCAGTAGAACGTTCATGCAGTTTGCAAAAAGAATATTGCCCACCATCCTGGCGCTGGTGGGCGGGGCGGGACTCGTAAGTGATGTCGTTTTTGCTCAAACAACCCCAGGCACCGTCGGGCAATCCGCCGCCGCTGCCAACGCAGAGCAGGAACAACGCCTACGCCAACAACAAGACGCCCGCGAACGCGAACAAACCGTGCAGGTCCCAACGGTCCGCGCCCAGCAGGCTGAGCCCGTCGAGTTTCCCGCGCTTCCCGCTGAAACGCCGTGCTTCCGAATCGAACGTTTCGCACTGGAGGTCTCACCAGACCTGTCGGAAGCCGCGCGAGCGAAGGGCGCATCGGACCTGCCGCAAGACGCTTTCACTTTCGCCCGGGCATGGCTGGACCACTATCGCGGTCAATGCATCGGCAAGGACGGCGTGCAACTTCTCGTCAAAGGCGTATCGCAAGCGATCCTGAGCCGTGGGTATGTCACCACCCGCGTGCTGGTTCCACAGCAGAACCTCTCCAGCGGCGCGCTGCACTTAGCGTTGGTGCCCGGCCTTATCGGCGAAGTGCGTTTTGCTGATCCAGCGATGCGCGGCACCTGGAAGACCGCCTTCCCCGTGCGCGCGGGCGATCTGCTCAACCTGCGCGATCTGGAACAGGGCCTGGAGCAGATGAAGCGCGTCGCCAGCCAGGACGTCGACATGCAGATCGAGCCGACCCAGGCCCCGGGCGTGAGCGATGTGGTGATTTCGGTCAAACGCGCCAAGCCGTGGACGGTGGTGGCTTCTGTCGATAACTCCGGCACAAAGTCGACCGGCCGGCTGCAGGGCAACCTGAGCGTGAGCATCGACAATCCGCTCGGCCTGAATGACCTGTTCAACATCGGCTACAACCAAGACCTGGATTTCAGCAATAAGGGCCACGGCACGCATGGCTGGAACGGCTTCTACTCGATGCCGTGGGGGTACTGGACGGCGACCATCTCTGCCTATTCCAGCACGTACTTCCAGCAGATCGCGGGGGTCAACCAGACCTTCGTATCGAGCGGCAATTCGCAGAACCTCGATTTCAAGCTGCAGCGCGTGATCGAACGCTCGCAGAACGATGTGCTAGGGGTGCAGTTCCGCTTGTCCAAGCGCTTCGGCAAGAGCTTCATCGAAGACACGGAGATCCCTCAACAGCGGCGCAACAACACCATTGTCGAGGCGGGGCTGACGGATCGCCACTACTTCGGCGCTGCACAGTTCGACGGCAGCCTGATGGTCCGGCAGGGCGTGGGTGATCTGGGCGCGCAGGAGGACACGCTGGCCGATGGCGGCGGCCCCACGTGGCGCTACCGGATGCTGGTGGCGGATGCCAACCTGTCAGTGCCCTTCAAGGTGGGCGCGCAGCCCCTGCGTTACGTGACCACGTTCCGCGGCCAGTTCACCAACGATCGCCTGTACTCGATCGATACGCTGACGATCGGCAGCCGCTACACCGTTCGCGGCTTTGACGGTGAAACGCTGCTCGCCGGTGACAAAGGCTTCTACTGGCGGAACGAACTCCAGGCGCCGATCGGCAATACAGGGTTATCGCTCTACAGCGGTGTGGACTACGGGCGCGTGTATGGGCCGGCAGCATCGGGCCTCGCCGGTACCCAGCTGGCCGGTGCAGTGATCGGTATGCGAGGCGGTTGGGGGACGTCGGTCGGGTCCATCTCGTACGACTTGTTTGTCGGCACGCCAATCTACAAGCCGGCTACGTTCCACACGGCTGGCGTGACGGGTGGGTTTCAGCTGATCTATCAGTACTAGTTACGCGTGCTGCCAAGTACCGCCGACCAAGACCCCGCGGGCGTTACGGACGCATAACGTTGCGGGCCGCGATGGCGCGGCATAATGACCGCGCCTATTAGCGCGATTCGGGGGGATCGGATGGCAGCACTCCAAACCGGGGTCATCGTGGTTGGCCTGGTTGCCACGCTGGCTGCATTTTCAGTGCGAGGGCGCTTCAAGAGCGAACATCGTGAAGCGTTTATCCAGAACTACCGCTGGCCGCCAGGCCTGCTGGAGCGCTTTGCCGAGAAGCATCCCGATCTGACCCCGGCCCAGCGCGAGCAGGTCGTGCGCGGGTTGCGACAGTTCTTCCTTGTCCACCTGCGCAGTGATTGCGACTACGTGTCGATGCCCTCGCGCGTGGTCGATGACCTGTGGCACGAGTTCATTCTCTACACACGCGAATACCGCGATTTCTGCCGACGTGCATTCGGCAAGTTTCTGCACCACTTGCCCTCTGCCGCACTCTCGCCGTTGCGCAAGCGTTCCAACGTCGGGCTGCGCCGCACATGGTGGTGGGCTTGCCGGGAGGAGTCGATCAACCCGCGCAATCCCGATCGGCTGCCGCTGCTGTTTGCCATCGACCACCAACTTGCCATTCCCAATGGCTTTCACTACGTGCCGGATTGCGCCGCCATCCTGCCCGGTGGCGAGGTCATGCAATGCGGCGCTGATTTTGCCAGTCGCCGCATTGACGGCTCCATCGAGGGCTTTGGCAGAAAGCGCGACGGTGGTTGTGGTGGCAGTAGTGGTTGCGCCGGAGCTGGTGGCGATAGCAGCGGTTGCGGCGGCGACGGCGGTGGTTGTGGGGGTGGTGGTGGCGACTGAGTCCGCCGTCAGCGGCCGGCGCCGTCTTCCGCCAACGACTGCACACACTCATCCACACTCAGCTCGTGCAGCATCTCGGGCCGCAGCGTGTCATCCGTGGCACGTTGCAGTACCGTCAGTGCACGCGGCTTGAGCCGCACGAACATCAACTGCAAACCGCGCGCCGTACATTCCGCAGCAAAGATGCGCAGCGCCTCAATGGCGGAGCCGTCCACGTCGGGTGTTTCCTCCAGGCTCAGCATGACTGCGCGCAGTGGCGGTTGCTGCGGTGCCTGCATCAGCGTGCGCACCTTGCCCAATACGCGCTCCGTGTTGGCGAAGAACAGCGGCACTTCTGGCCGCACGATCAGCACGCCAGGCAGCGGCTTGGCATCGGGGTGCAAGGACACGTCAACAAAGTCATGGCTGTCGCGCAGACGGCCGAGCAGGCTGACGGTCGGCTCGGAAAGCTTGCGCAGCGTCAGCAGCAGGCTGACGCCAATCGCGGCCAGCAGCCCGTGCAGCACGCCCAGCACCAGCACGGCAAGCAGGGCGGCAATCACCACAAGCCGATCCCGGTGCCACGACCAGTACGGTTTGAACACGCTCGGGTGCAGCGAGTGGCTGACCGCAAAGATCACGATGGCCGCCAGTACCGGCTCGGGAATGCGCGCCAGTTGCGGCAGGAACAGCCAGACAATCAGCGCCACCACGGCTGCCGCGCAAAGCCCGGCCAGGCGTGATTGCGCACCCGCGGCCTCGTTGGCGGAGGTCGCCGAATACCCGGCACCTACCGGCATGCCGTGCAGCAGGCCAGAGAGCAGGTTGGCGCAACCCAGCGCGACGAGGTCTCGGTTGGCGGAGATGCCATCGCCGTGCTTGAGCGCGAAGTTGCGGATGGAGCCATACGACTCGGCATAGAGGATGAGCATGAGCGCGAAGCCGAGTTCGAAGCTTTGCATCCACTCCGCACGGCCAAGATCCGGCACGCCGAAGGTGATGTTCTGCAAGTCGATGTGGCCGACCACGGCAATGCCATACGCATGCCAGTCGAGCCAGTAGCCCGCCGCAATGGCCAGTACGATGACGACGAGCGTGGCCGGAATGCGGCCCCCCCAGCGCCCGAGGCCAAACAGCAACGCAAGCGCCACGGCACCCAGTGTCGTGCTGTAAGGGTTGGCGCTGGCTGCGCTGCTGAGCAGGTCGAGCGCAATGCGCGGCGTGTCGCTGTGGTGTACCGCCACATCGAGGATCTTCGGCAACTGCTTGATGGCAATCGTCAGCGCCAGCCCAAAGGTGAAGCCGCGCAGCACGGGCCGCGCGATGAAATCCGACATGCCGCCCAGCCGCCCCACGCCTGCGAGGATGAACAGCAAGCCTGTGGCAACGATGAGCGCCGACGCCAGCGTGAGCGCCGTGCCCGCGTTCCCAGGTTCTGACAGCACCGTCGCAAACAGCACGGCTGCCGACGACGATGTGGCCGACACAATCGCAAAGCGGCTCGATCCGACCAGCGCATACACCACCAGCCCCGAGAGCAGTGCGATCAACCCGGCCTGTGGCGGCAGGCTGGCAATCCCTGCATACGCAACGGCTTCGGGCAGCAGCAGGCCGGCGATCGAGAACCCCGCAATCACGTCACGCAGCACGCGTTGCTGCGCAGGCAGTGGCGGCGCGCTCAACGGCGCGTAGTGGTCGGGGCGCTGGAGGGCGGTGGAAGGATGTTCGTAGCGGGGGGGCATGCGGTGCAACGGTGAGGCAGAAAAGGAGTACGACGCGACCCAGGTGGGCCGCGGCGTGCAGGGCGCGCTCTAGACGTTCCGAGCGCGACGGATTCGGCTTACTTGGTACAGGCCTTGTTGTGGCTCGGGTGCATGCCTTGGGCCTTGGCATCGGCCTCCGTCATGTACGAGCCTTGCTTGGTCTTGCCGTAGTAGCGGTCGCCCGGGCAGTGGTAGACCTTGGTGGTGGTGTTGGCCCAAACTTTGTCGGGGCCGCCGCCGGGGGCGACAGCGCCTGCTGCTGCCGCTGGCTTGGCGGCGGGTGCGGTGGCTGCGGCGGGGGCGGCCGGAGCTGCAGGCATGGCCGGGGCGGCTGCGGCGGGCGCTGCGGCCATCGGTGCTGCAGGGGCGGAGGCGCCGGCAGCGCTGGCCTTCTTGTCTACGCCGCCGTGGCCATGGCAGGCCCCCTTGAGCGTTGCACCGGAATACGGTGTGCCGTCCTTGCAAACCGCGTGGACAGCGGCAGGTGCTGCGGCCGGTGCCGTGGCCGGCGCGGCGGTGCCTTGCGCAAACGCCGAGCCCATTACCAGCGCGCCCATCGAAAACATCAACGCAGACAGTTTCATAACGAGACCCTCAACGAGGCACGGAGATACGTGCGTGACCGATTAACGCCGGGGGAATACTTGCGTTGACCAAACCGAGGGTTTGTCTGAGGGCAAATGCCCCGGTGTTGATCATTCCGCAACAGTTGGCGGCCTGTGGATGATGCGCCGGTTTTGTGCGATGCGGCGCCAGCGCCATCCCAGCATAGGCGAGATCACCCGGCAGGGCGAATCTTCAGGCGAAGGCGTCGATGCCTTGCACGAGACGCTTGGCCAGGCGTGGTTGACGCAGTTGCTCCAGCCACCATTGGAGCGCTCTGCCTTCGTCAAGTCCATCGCCGCTGCGCCAGCCGACGTAGAGCAGGTTGGGCTCGCGCGGGTCGGTGGTGCGTTTTTCCACCAGCTCGCCGCGTGCAAGGAGCGACGTCACCCGATGTTTCGGCAGCCAGCCAACGCCCAGGCCGTCACGCTGCGCGAGCGTCTTGGCGTGCATGCTCGGCACGGCCAGCGTGGTTTGCCCGCCGACGGTGCCATAGGCGCGGCCGGCCATCTGGCGCGAGGAATCAGCCACCACTACGCCGCGGTGCCGGGCGATTTCCTCGCGCGTGAGTGGCGCCTGGATGGCCGCCAGCGGATGGCGCGGTGACACCGCAAACACCCACTCCACCACGCCCAGTTCAAACCACCCCAAGTTGGGGATGGCCGGCGGCTCGTTGGTTGCCCCGATGACCAAGTCGGCGCGGCCGTCGCGCAGCGCTTCCCACGTGCCCGCCAACACCTCATGCGTAACGCGCAGCGCCACGCCTGATTGCAATGCGTCAAACGCGTGCATGACGGGCATGAGCGACTCGAACTCCAGCAACTCGTCGGTCACGATCCATAGCCGGTCTTCCCAGCCGTTGGCCACCTGCCGCACGCGCTGCGTCACACGCGACACATCCTGCGCCAGCCGCGCGGCCTCTTCGGTCAGAAGTAGCCCGGCGCGCGTGAGCTGCAGCCGGTAGCGGCGCCGATCAAAGAGCAGGGCGTCGAAACGCTGCTCCAACTGCCGCGCCGCATACGACACGGTGGAGGGCGCCTTGCCCAGTTGCGCCGCCGCGCGCGACAGGCTGCCCGTCTGGCGGATGGCCTCCAGCAAAGCCAATTCTTCGTCCGTCAACATGTGCAATTCCTTCGAACATGTTCATCGTCCGGATCGTATGGCAAACCGCTTGCCCCCGTCCACACTGCAGTCACGCGATTGTTCAAGTTCAACTTTCCTACTGGAGGACATCATGAATCGCTTCGAAGGCAAGACCGTTCTGGTCACTGGCGGCAACAGCGGTATTGGCCTGGCAGCCGCCCAGGCATTTGCGCAGGAAGGCGCGCACGTGGTCATCACCGGGCGTGATGCAGCAGCGCTGGAGACGGCGCGCGCCACGCTTGGCAGCAATGCGATTGCCATCCGCAACGAAACCGGCACCGTGGCTGCTGCACGCGACCTGACACGCCAGTTGCAGGAAGCCGGTGTGCGTCTGGACGCCGTCTTCATCAACGCAGGCATGGCCAAGTTTGCAGCCGTGGCGGACGTGGAGGAGGCCATGTGGGACGCCACCTTCAACGCCAACGTCAAGGGTGCGTTCTTCCAGATTCAGGCGTTGCTGCCCATCCTGAACCCGGGCACCTCGATCGTGTTGAATGGCTCCATCAACGCACGCATCGGCATGCCGAATTCGTCGGTGTATGCGGCGAGCAAGGCGGCGTTGATCTCGCTGGCCAAGACGCTGTCGGGTGAACTGCTCAGCTCGGGCATCCGCGTCAACGTGGTCAGCCCCGGCCCGGTCAGCACGCCCATCTACGGCAAGCTCGGCCTGCCTGCCGATGCGCTGGCTGCCACGGCCGCGCAGATCCAGAGCCAGATTCCGCTGGGCCGCTTTGGCCAGCCCGCAGAGATTGCCGCCACGGTGCTGCACCTGTCGGCGCCGGAATCGGCCTTCATCGTCGGCACGGAAATCATTGCCGACGGCGGCATGAGCCAGCTCTAAGCCCATCCCCTTGTTCCTGCGGGCCGCACGCACGCTGTATGCGGCTCGCGCTGGAGACCATCATGAAGATTCTTCCTACCCTGGCGCGCCACCTGGGCGCCGCGCTGATCGGTCTGGCCGCACTGCAGGCGCAGGCCGCCCCCGCTGTGCACGACCGCATCGTCGATGCCGCCGGCCTGCAGATCCACACGCTGCAAGCCGGCAATGGCCCCGAAACCCCCGTCGTGCTGCTGCACGGCTATGCCGAGACCAGTCATATGTGGTTGCCGTTGATCCCACGCCTGGCCGATCGCCGCGTGGTGCTGGCGCCAGACCTGCCGGGTGCCGGCACGTCGTCGATTCCCGCCTCGGGCTTTGACAAGAAGACGCTCGCGCAGGACATCCACGCCATGGTGCAGGCCATGGGCTACCACAAGGTCAAGCTGGTCGGCCACGACATCGGCCTGATGGTGGCGTACGCCTACGCCGCGCAGTACCCCGATGAGGTGGAAAGCATCACCCTCATGGATGCCTTCCTGCCGGGCGTGGGGGATTGGCAGAAGGTCTGGCTGCTGCGCGACCTGTGGCACTTCCATTTCTATGGCGACACGCCGCTCAAGCTGGTGCAGGGCCGTGAGCGCATCTACTTCGAGCACTTCTGGAACGACTTTGCCGCCGATCCGACGCACTCGGTGCCCGAGGCCGATCGTCAGTTCTATGCGCGCACTTACGGCCAACCGGGCCGCATGGCTGCGGGGTTCGAGTATTTCCACACCTTCCCGCAGGATGCGGAGGACTTTGCCGGCTTTGCCAAGACGCCGCTCAAGATGCCGATGCTCGTGCTGGCGGGTGAGAAGGCTTCCGGCGCCTTCCTGATCGAGCAGGCCAAGCTGGTGGCCACGAACGTGAACGGCGTCACCGTCAAGGGCTCTGGCCACTGGTTGATGGAAGAAGCGCCTGAGCCGACCATGACGGCGCTGGTGCGCTTCATCAACGCGCCCGCCCAGTAAGCAGAGTTTTGAGTAGGCCACATGATATTGACGAAATGTCAGTAACTGACGTATCGTCAATGCCATGACACTCGCTGAAGAAAACCACCTTCTGCTGCGCGAAGGCCGCAAGATCGTCGAGGCGCTGGGCAAGACCCTGGCGCCACTGGTGGAGGTCGTGTTGCATGACCTGACCGACCCTGATCATTCCGTTGTCGCCATCGCCAACAACCTCTCGGGCCGTCAGGTGGGCGATGCCGTGACCGAGCTGGGTCTGGCGCGCATGGCCGACCCGGACTTTCCCGAAGTCATTGAGAACTACGCCAACCGGTTTCCCGACGGGCGGCCGGCCAAGAGCACATCCATCGGCTTGAAGAACAGTCGCGGTGATTACGTGGCCGCCATCTGTCTGAACATGGATGTGTCGATGCTCGGTGCCGTGACGGCGGGGCTTACCCAGTTGATGCGCGTGGACGTGGCGGTACCGCCGGTGCCCGAATCGCTCACCTCCCGCCGCGTGGAAGACGTGCGCGCCGCACTCGAACGCTTTGCCGCCGCACGCAACACCACGCCCATGACCATGACGCTGGACCAGCGCCGCGAAGCCATGCGCGAGTTGGAGGCCAGCGGCCTGCTGAACCTGCGCCGCGCGCTGTCAGAGGTTGCGCAAACGCTGGGCGTAGCGCGCTCCACTGTCTACACCTACCTTCCCGAGAACACTCCAACCTGAGCCCGCCATGAGTCTGCCCATTTCCTACGACGACGTTGTTGCCGCCCACGCCCGCCTGCAAGGCGTTGCTCACAAGACGCCCGTGCTGACGTCGAGCACCGCCAACGCCACGACCGGCGCCGAGCTGTTCTTCAAGGCCGAGAACTTCCAGCGCATGGGCGCATTCAAGTTTCGCGGTGCGTACAACGCGCTGTCGCAGTTCACGCCGGAGCAGCGCAAAGCGGGCGTGATCACGTTCTCGTCGGGTAACCATGCGCAGGCGATTGCGCTGTCGGCACGGCTGCTTGGCATGCGCGCCGTGATCGTCATGCCCAAGGACGCACCGGTCGTGAAGGTGGAAGCCACGCGTGGCTACGGCGGTGAGGTGGTGTTCTTCGATCGCTACACCGAAGACCGCGAAGCCATCGGCCGCAAGCTGGCGGAAGAACACGGCCTGACGCTCATCCCGCCGTACGATCATCCGCATGTGATGGCCGGGCAGGGCACGGCCGCTAAGGAACTGATCGAAGAGGCGGGCCCGTTCGACGTGGTGCTCGCACCGCTGGGCGGTGGCGGGCTGCTTTCGGGCACCGCCACGGCGGTGCGCGCGCTGAACCCAGCGTGCAGGATCATCGGCGTGGAACCCGAGGCCGGCAACGACGGCCAGCAGAGCTTCCGCAAGGGCGAAATCGTCCACATCGATACGCCCAAGACACTGGCCGACGGTGCGCAGACCCAGCATCTGGGCAACTACACGTTTGCAGTGATCCGCGAGCTGGTCGACGACATCGTCACCGTGAGCGACGCAGAACTGGTAAGCACCATGCAGTTCTTCGCCAGCCGCATGAAGGCGGTGGTCGAACCCACCGGCGGTCTGGCCGCTGCTGCTGCACTGACCGGCAAGGTGGACGTGCGCGGCAAACGCGTCGGCGTGATTCTCTCGGGCGGCAATGTGGACCTGCAGCACTTCGCCAAGCTCGTGCTGGGGCGGTATGAGCAGTAAGCAGGGGCCCCGCACAGCGGGGATGCGCACGGCCGCGAATGCCGCCAGCCACCGACACCACCGAGGCACGATGATCTACAAGGGCAAGGAGGTGGCCGCATGAGCGACGCGCGCTACCTGAACGCGCCGGACTTGCGTCCGCCGGCTGGGCATTATTCACACGCTGTCTGCGCCCATGGTTTCGTGTTTGTGGCAGGGCAGATTCCGGTCACGCCCACGGGCGAGAAGCTGGTCGATGCGCCGTTCGAGACGCAGGTGCGTCAGGTGCTCGCCAACCTCGACGCGGTGCTCGCGGCTGCGGGCACCAGCCGCACGCGCCTCGTACAGGTGCGCGTGTACGTGACCGACATGGAAACGCATTGGCCAGCCTTCGACGCGCTGTACCGCGATTGGATTGGCGAGTTGCGCCCGGCGCGCGCCGTGGTGCCGGTGCCGACGCTGCACTACGGTCTGGCCGTCGAGATTGAAGCGACCGCGCTGGCGGGGTGACGCAAACGCTTGGTGTTGATGTGTGTCAGGCAAAGGGCAACGCGCAGCAGTTGATCTCCGCGCGTTTGCCAGCCATTGTTGCAAAATGGTCGTCATACCTGCCAAGGCACAGGCCTTGGATATAACTCTGAAACACGCGCCCTAACGCCAGCTATGACCCAGCCTACACGGCAACTCACGCAGGAAGACGTACCGATTGGCCAGCCACTGCCGTTTGCCCTGGCGGACAGTGGAGGAAGGCTGCTGTTGCCGGCTGGGGCGGTTGTGCCTGATACGGAAGACGCGCGACTGTTGTTTCATCATGGCCCGGTGATGGTCTCCGACCAGCCAGGCGATGTCACCGTCGCGCCACCGGGCGAAGCGGCAGAGGGTAAGCCGCGCTTGGGCGCAACCGGCCTGTCGATCGGCACCATCCTGCAGGTTCAGGAAAAATCCGCCCCCGTGCGAGGCCCCTTGCCGTGCCGCTTGATTGGCTACATCGAAGGCGAGGCGCTGTTCATCACGCAGCCCGCCGATGCCAAGCGCACGCTGCGTCCCGAGATTCGTGATGTGCTGCTGCTGCGCGGCTTCTCTGGGCGCGCGGTGGTCAGCATGCTGTGCAGCGTGGCGGCGTTGGGGCAGTTTCCCTCGCCATACATCGTTCTTGCGATGCCGACCAAGGTGCACAAGGTGCAGTTGCGCAAGGCAAAGCGCGTGCAGGTTCGCATTGGTGCGACGATGCGCGCGGAGGGGCAACCGGCAACGGCCGCAGACCGTGTCGCCATCATCCGCGATATCTGCCTCAACGGTGCGTTGGTGCAAAGCGTTGGTGCCGTGTTCCAGCCCGGCGATTGGCTGAACCTGGACTTCAGCGCCTACGTGGATGGGCAGCAAGAAGACTTCTCCATCACGGGGCGTGTCGCCAGCGGCTCGCCTGCGCTGGGTGCGCCGGCATCTGCATTTCCGTCGTTTGGTGTGGAGTTCTCGCTCTCGAAAGAGCAGACGGCGCGGCTCTCGCGCCTGATCATCGAGCGGCTGGACGAGTAAGCCGCGCTTACGCCGTCTCCGCCAGCATCGTCTCCAGCAGCCACGCGCCGGCCTGGCCGAGCGTGCGCTTGCGTGACCACACTACATCGACCGGTAGTTGGCGGGGCCAGCCGCGTGCGCGCACCTCATGCAAGCGGTCAGCGGCAAAGTGGTCGACCAGCCAGCGTGGCAGCTCCGTCCAGCCAAAGCCCAGCACGGCCATTTCCAGCAGCATCAGATAGCTCGGCGCAGACCACCGGCGCAGGCTGCGCACGGGCGTGGTCTCCGCACGCGGGCCGACCGGATCGACAAAGGTATTCAGGCGCAACTCGCGCGTCTCGCGCAGCACCGCGTGCGGCACTTCTGCATCACCGTATTGCGCGAACGGATGCTGCCGCCCGACAAAGAGGCCGATTTCAGACTGCTCGGCAATGGTGGCCGCACCAATGTCGGGCGGATAGGCCGGCTGCGTTGCCACCAGCCCCAACTGAGCACGGCCCTGCTGGATGATGTCGACCACGTCTTCGTACTCGGCGATCAGGCATTCGAGTTCCAGGTCGGGAAAGCGCTGTTCTAGCGCAGCGAGGGTTTGCTCGTAGCGGTCGGACTGGTACGTGTCGGACACCACCAGGGTGAGGCGCGCTTCCAGGCCGCCCGCCATCTGCGCGGCCAGGCGGTCCATCCGCTCGCCGGCTTCAAGCACGCGGCGCACCTGCGTGAGCATGGCGTGGCCGGCCTCGGTAAGGGTCGGCTGGCGCGTGCTGCGGTCGAACAGCGTCAGGCCCAGGTCGATCTCCAGGTTGCCGATCGCCTCGCTGATGGTCGATTGCCGTTTGCCCAGCTTGCGCGCCGCCGCCGAGAACGAACCGAGCGTGGCGGCTTCTGCAAAAGCCAGCAGCGCTTCAGGGGAGTGACGCATGGTGGGCTCCAGGTGGCGGTATCCGCTCAATATATCGGAAAAACCGATACTATCGAACTGGATAGACTTGCTTTTGCCGATGAAAATCACGCCCATTCATCGGAGCCCTGCCATGCAAGTCCCAGCCAAAACCCCTGTTGAGCGCGTCTTCCACGCGCTGACCTTCGAGCTTCTCGCCACCATCATCTGTGCGCCGCTGTTCAGCTGGCTGATGGGCGTGTCGCTTGCACACATGGGTGCACTGACCCTCATGTTTGCCGGCGTTGCGATGGTGTGGAACATGATCTTCAACGCGCTCTTCGAGCGTGTGGAGCATCGCTACAAGCTCACACGCACGTTGGCCGTGCGAGTCGTGCATGCCTGCCTGTTCGAGGGCGGCCTGGTCATCATGCTGGTGCCGCTGGGCGCATGGTGGCTGAACGTGAGCCTGTGGGAAGCCTTCGTGATCGACATCGGCATCATGCTGTTCTTCCTGCCGTACACCTTCTTCTTCAATCTCGCATACGACCACTTGCGGGCCAGGTGGATGGCGCGCCGCGCGCTGGCCTGAGATTCCGGCCTAGGGCAAACGCCTCAGCGCGCCGGCAGGCGCGCTTTCTATAATGAAATCCCTTTTTGCAATGGGTCTCTCGGGGCCGACCGGCCGCGAGTTCTAGCAGTCTGTACTGGGCATCCATCCATGCCGCGTTTTGCCGCCATGCCATCCCATGCCTCGGCAACCGTGCTGCGCCGGTGTTACGAAGCGGCGTGCGCGGGTGATGCCGTGGGCATCATGAACGTGCTGCGCGATGTCTGCAGCGCGGATCATGCTGCGGCTATGGTCCGTTGGCGGGTGGATGGTCGTCTGCATTGGGCGGCCTCTCAAGGTGCGCATACGGCGGATCTACTGCTGCATGCGGCACGTTGCGATGGGGTGGATGCGTGGCCGCTGGCCGATGCTGAAGTGCGCGGTGCGGTGTGGCTGGACTATCGCGTGCATGGCGTGCCGTTGTCGGCAAAGCGTTCAGCGCCGCGGGACCTGCTGCCGCATCTTGCGCAAGCGCTGCCGCTTTGCTGGCAACGCGTTGCTGCCCGTGCCGGCATCGCGCCTGCGCAATCCCCCAGCCTGTGGCTGACCGACGCATTTCGCCTGACCCCGCGCGAAGCTGACGTGGCCGATCTCCTCGCGCGCGGTGCGGATCCGGCGTGCATTGCGCGCACGCTGGGTATTTCGCTCGACACGGTGCGCACGCACCTCAAGCACGTCTATCGCAAGACCAACACGCATAGCCAGTGCGATGTGGTGCGGTTGATGCTGGCATCGTCCGCGCGCCGCTAGCGCCGTTATCCGTCATTCCCCCGCTTCAAAAACATTTCACCATTTGGTTGACAGTTCGGTGTTTGCGAACTAAATTCAACCACATGGTTAAATATTCTTCCGATCAGCTCGACGCGGTCTTCCATGCGATGGCCGACCCGACCCGGCGGGCCATGCTGCACAGCCTGGCTGAACAGCCCCGTACCGTGGGTGATCTTGCGGCGCCGTTCGATATTTCACTGGCCGCCGCCTCCAAGCACATCAAGGTGCTGGAGAAAGCCGGCCTGGTGCGGCGCAGCGTGCAGGGCCGTACGCACGTCTGCAGCCTCGACGCCATGCCCATGCACGCCGGGATGGAGTGGATGCGCCACTACGAGCAGTTCTGGAGCGGCAGGCTCGATGCCCTGGAAGCCGCGCTGCGTGCCGAGGTGGCGACAGAACAGGCACCAGTACCACCCAAGCCATGACGCGTGGGCCGGCCGTTTGACTGGCGCCGCATGCATTTCACCAAGGAGAGAACGATGAATGACTACGGCACCCGCATTGCATCCGACACCGTGCGCCTGGAGCGCGTGCTGCCTGGGCCCATCGAGCGCGTGTGGAGCTATCTGGTGGATTCCGACAAGCGCGGCCAATGGCTGGCCTATGGCGAGATCGAGCCGCACGTGGGTGGCAGCGTCGAGCATCGTTTTCACAACAGCAAGCTGACTGGCCACGACGACCCGCCGCCGCCCGAGTTTGCGCGGTACGACGGAGAGCACCTGATGACCGCGCGTGTGTTGGCTTATGCCCCGCCGCATCTGCTCGCCTATACGTGGCCCGGCGGCGGTGAGGTGCCATCGGAGGTGCGCTTCGAACTCGCGCAGGAAGGCGATGACGTGCGCCTGACCGTCACGCATTCCCGCCTGCCCAATCGCGACGAGATGGTCAGCGTGTCGGGCGGCTGGCACACCCACCTTGGGGTACTGGCTGACCGCCTGGCCGAGCGCAGCCCTGTCAGCTTCTGGCAGACGTTTGCGCGGCTGCACGACGAATATCAACGTCGCATTCCGCGCAGCTGAAGGCGGAGCGGGGTACCACTACCGTCACGCGGTCGCCATGGGCGGCCGTTCGGCGGAGGGGGTGCCGTCCTTGAAGAGGGTCTGCAGTTGCGCGCGCAGCTCGGGCGAGTCGGTGTGCTTGTGCACGGACACAGCGTGCTGCACGGCGGCCTCCAGCAACTCGGTATCGCTGTCGGCGCTGATGGCGACCGAGCAGTTGTTCTCGCTGGGGAAGGCGCGGCAATCAATGTAGCGGCGGCCCATGATGGGACTCCTGAAACGGCGACGGCATGACATGGCAGGATGCGGCAGGGTGCCGGTCGCGCGTGTCTTCGTTATAGGTCTGCCCCAGTGATGCGGCGTCACCCACGCAGGGTACGGCACAGGTGATGTCGACGGCGATGTCAGTCGAGAAAGACGTATTGCGCCAGGTATGGGCTGCGGCCTTCCTGCCCTTCTTCCGTGCAGGGTTGTGCGGGTGCGATGCCGCCGTGTGTCTGCAGCCGCTGCACATAGTGCACGCCACTCAATAGCCCTGAGCCGCCAACGGTGGTTGCTTGCAGCAGGAGCAGCGGAATAGCGCCGGCTTCTGCCGTGTTGGCTGCCTGCCGCATGACCTTGCCCGTGATCTTGCTGCCGTCGGGCGCTTCCCAGCTCGGGCCGGCGGCATGCTTGACGACCAGTTTACCGGACGCGTCATACAGATCCGCCAGCGGTGCCTTGAATGCCCACGCGAGCGGTTTGTCACCGTCGCGCTTGCAGACGTAGATCTGTACGCCGGTTGCCGACAGGCTGGCAACGGTGTGGTGGGTGCCGGCGGGTTGAAGCGTGTCGGGTACGGTCTGCGCAAAGGCGGTCTGCGTTGCGGTCCATGCCAATGCAAGCATGGCAGCGGAAGCCATGTGGAGACGGGATGCGCTTGGAATACGGGGCATGAAGACTCCTTGTGCTGGGCGGCGAAGATGCAGCGTGCAATGCGAAGACGTCCTAGTCAGCGATGTTCGCGCCGCGCTCCGTCAACAACGCGCGCAACACGGACCGATGGCAATGGGCTTCCTCTTCGCAATAGCAGCCGACCGAGAGGTTGGTCTGATGTGACAGCGCGGCCAGCATGTCGAGCGTGCGTGCCGCATCGCCGTCGCGCATTTCGGTGCGGAAGTGGCGCACGAACGTCTGCCAGCCCTTGTCATCGTGCGCGGCTTGTGCGGCCTGGGCCTGCTTGACGAGTTCGGGCGTGGGAGAGAGCAGAGGCATCCAGACATCGTAGAAATCGCGGCTGGCGAATTCTTCTTTGGGCACGCCGCGCGGCGGGCGCCGCACGGTGCCGATGCGCAGCCCTTCATCGGGTTGGCGCGGCTCGCCGAGCCGGACGATGCGTAGGGTCATGGATGCCTCCGTGCGAATGCTGCGTGCGGCGCGTTGTCGCGTTGTCGTTTAGGAACCCTGCCGGTTCTGCACCGTCGGGAAGAACAGGTCCTTCCACGCGGCCGGCTTGTTCTTGATGGTGCCCACGCGCTGCATGAATTCGGCGTAGTGTGCCACGCCCACCGGGGTGGTCGTGAAGCGCGAATCCGGGTCGTCGAGGATCTTCTTCACCTCGTCCGGCGAGCTCTTCACCTTCGATTGCGCAATGTAAATTTGCGCCGCCTTCGTCTTGTCCTTGGCGATGAGTGCATTGGCTTCATCCAGCGCCGCCACGAATGCTGCCGACAGCTTCGGGTTGGCTTCGTAGAACTTCTTGCTGGTGTAGGTCATGTCCAGCGTGATGTTGCCGAGCACGTCGACCGTGTTGAACACGCGGTGCAGGCCGGGCGCTGCGGCCTCGGCATATGAGAACGGCGGTGATGCCATGTGGCTGTTGATCTGGCTGCCGCCGGCCAGCATGACGGCGGTGGCGTCCGGGTGGGGCAGCGGTACGGTGATCGGGTCGAGCTTGTTGAATTGCTTGTCGCCGAAGGTCTTGGCGGCGGCCATCTGCAGCACCACGGCTGGCAGTGACGTTTTGATGCCGGGCACGGCAATGCGGTCCTTGTCCGAGAAATCGGCCAAGGTCTTTACGTTCGGGTTGCGCGTCATCAGGTACATCGACGATGAGCTGAGCGACGACAGGCCGCGGACTTCCATGGCGCTGCCGCGTGTCTTGTCCCACAGGGTGAGGAAGCCCGGCACGCCCAGCGAGGCGATGTCGAGCGCGCCGGAGAGCATGGCGTCGTTGATGACGTTGCCGCCGTCGAGAATGCGGTAGCTGACCTTGACGTCGCCCAGGCCGGCGGCCTTGGCCTGCTTTTCCAGCAGGTGCTCGCTGGACATGACCATGATGGGCAGGTAGAGGATGCCGTAGCCGTGGGAGATGCGGACTTCCTTGGCTTCAGCGTGCGCTGCGTTGATGACGCCGCCGAAGAGCGATGCTGCCAGCGTGGCTGCCATGGTGAGGCGGAGGATGTTGCGGCGGGTTTGCTGCATCTGGTGTCTCCTTGTGTTCGTTGATCGTTATGTTGGTGGTGCATCCTGTGTTTCGTCCCCTGCCGGGGCCGACTCCCTTTCTTTGTCTTGCCAAAGAAAGGGAGCAAAGAAAGGCGCGCCCGAGATGGCGACCCATCCCTTGAATTTCTGTCGCAGAGAGGGGAAGGGGAAAACTCGCTGCGCTCAGACAGTTCCCCTTCCTTTTTCCTCTCTGCAACAAAAATCCAAGGCGCCATCTAGGGCAGGGTACGGCCAAACCGTTGGTGTGCTTGGGTTGGCGCCAGGGTTTGTCCGGCTTAGTTCTGCATGCCCCAGCGCTTTACGGTGCGCGCTTCCAGTGTGCGGAACACCAGGTTCTCCACCAGCAGGCCGATAATGATGACGGTCAGCAGGCCCGCAAACACTTCCGGAATCTGCAGTTGGTTCTTGTTTTCGTAGATGTACCAGCCGAGGCCGCCTTGGCCGGAGCTGACGCCAAACACCAGTTCCGACGCAATCAACGTACGCCATGCGAATGCCCAGCCGATCTTCAGGCCAGTGAGGATGGAGGGGAACGCTGCCGGAATCAGGATCTTGGTCAGGTACCCCATGCCGGAGAGGCCGTAGTTGCGGCCCACCATGCGCAATGTGTTCGACACCGACAGAAAGCCCGCATGCGTGTTGAGCGACACGGCCCACACCACCGAGTGCACGATCACGAAGATCAGGCTGCCGTTGCCCAGGCCAAACCACACCAGCGCGATCGGCAGTAGGGCAATGGCCGGCAACGGATTGAACATGGCGGTGAGCGTTTCCAGGAAGTCCTGGCCGAGCCGGTTGCTGATGCCCAGCACCACCAGCGCGCACGACAGTGCGAGGCCTAGCGCGTAGCCGGCCAGCAACGTCTGCATGGAGGTGCCGATGCGCGCAAACAGAGTGCCGCTGGCAAGGCCAGCCCACAGCGCTTGCGCCGTGTCGGAGAACGTTGGCAGCAGCAGTGGGTTGTCGAGCCAGCGCGCACCGCCTTCCCACACCAGTGCCAGCACAATCAGGATCACCAGCTTGCGCAGCCATGCCTGTTCATACAAACGCTCCGCAATCGACAGCGGCTTTTCGACCACGCCGATGCGCTCGAACGCCACAGGCGTGCGGTACACCGGCTCGCGGTCACTCACGTTCGCGGTGGGCATGGAAAGGGTTTCAGTCTGCATGGGTTTCCTCCACCGCGCGGTCGAACAGCATGTTGTGGATTTCGGCTTCAAGCGCCTTGAAGCGCTCGGGGTCGTCGTCGCCGCGCGCGAGGCTCGGCAGTTCTGCGCGTACCTGGCCCGGATGCGGCGAGAGGATCAGGATGCGGCTGCCGCAGCGGATCGCTTCCGGAATCGAGTGCGTGACGAACAGCACAGTGAATCGCGTCTCGTCCCACAGTTGCAGCAGTTCGTCCTGCATCTTGCGGCGCGTAAGCGCATCGAGCGCGGCAAACGGCTCGTCCATTAGCAGCACGTCGGGCTCCATCGCCATGCCGCGTGCGATGGCCACGCGTTGCTTCATCCCGCCCGAGAGCATGTGCGGATGGTGGTCCGCAAACTTGGTGAGGTTGACCTTGTTGATGTAGTGCAGCGCGCGTTCTTCCGCCTCGCGTGCACCCAGCTTGCCTGTGGAGAGCAGCGGGAACAGCACGTTCTCCTTTACCGTCTTCCACGGCAGGAGTTGGTCAAACTCCTGAAACACCATCATGCGATCGGGCCCTGGCTTGGTGACGGGCTGGCCCTTCAGGCGGATCTCGCCTTCGGTGGGCGTGAGGTAGCCGCCAATGGCCTTGAGCAACGTCGATTTGCCGCAGCCCGACGGGCCCAGCAGGATGTAGCGCTCGCCGGGGTAGACCTGAAAGTCGACGCGGTAAGTGGCCGTGACCAGATGCTGGCGCGTCTTGTACTGCAGCGTCACGCCGCGTACGTCCAGCAACGGCGGAGGGTTCGCCTGCATGGGTGTTGTCTCCTGTTTGTGTTTTGTAGGTATGGGGTGTGGCGTCTGCGGCGCTATCGAATGTCGACGTGGTATCGGAAGTGCGCCGCTGCGCCGCGCGAGCGCCGCCACTCCAGTGGCGTGCGGTCGTAGCCGCGTGCCACACGTTCGATCACCATGACCGGATCACCGGCCTGGATGCGCAACAGGCGCGCATAGGTGGCGTTGACGGCCTCGGCGGTGAGTGTTTCTTCGGCGCTCGCGATGATCTGGCCACAGTGCGATTCGTACAGCGGGTAGAGCAGATCGCCAAAGGCACCCAGTTCCAGCGTGGCGAGGTCCGCAAAGCGGTCGTGTGGCAGCCAGATTTCTTCGGCCAGCAGCGGTGCGCCGTCCAGCAGGCGCAGGCGCGTCAGGCGGATGACCGGCGCGCCGGTTTCGATCTGCAGACCCGCGGCGGGCGCAGAGGGCGCGTCGAGCACGTCGCGTTTGAGGATGCGGCTCTCGGGGATGCGTCGCTCGCCGGTTTCGCTCTGGAAGCGAAAGAAGCGGAAGAGGGAGCTGGCAAAGCTGGCCCGCCGCACGAAGGTGCCGCGCCCCTGGAAGCGCTCCAGCAGCCCCTCGGCCACCAAGACATCTACTGCCTTGCGCACGGTGCCGACGGCCACGTTGTAGGTCTTCGCAAGTTCGGCTTCGGTGGGGATGGCGTCACCCGGGCGCCAGTGCTGTTGAGCGATCTGCGCGGCCAGGTCGTCACGCAATTGCTGGTAGCGGGGCAGGCGGAGGTCGGCGGGCATGGGGACCGTGTTGGTCAACTATTCATCTATATGACCACACATTGTAGGGGGATGACTCTGATGCCGCAGTTCAGGAAAACCCGCGCCTTGGCCCGCTGTCTGTCGACAGCCTTAGCTTGGTCGGTAGACGCCTTGCGCGTCCACTTGCACCCGGCCGTCGGCCAGCAGCTCGCTCAAGTGCTGTGAGATGGTGCGGGTTTCGGCACTCACTGCCCATAGGCTCTCGTAGTCGGGGGGATACAGCAGCCGCTGTTCGACCAGCTGTTCGAGCGTTTTGGGTGACGCCTTCAACAATGTCAGCAGGCGCTGCTCGCGCGCATCTAGCTTGGCCGTGTAGGCCGCGAGATCACGCAGGAAGTGCGCGCGATCGGTATAGACCCCCCGGTGATGGGACGTGACCCATACCTTGGCCGGAATCTCCGGCAGCCGCGCAAGGCTGCGGCGGAAGTCATGCAGGCTGGAGCAGGCATCGCCGTAATAGGGCCCGAAGCCGGTCAAGTCGATGTCCCCGATGAAGGCCACGCCCTCCGGCTCGACCAGCAGCACGGTGTGGCCGGCGGTGTGACCCGGCATGTGGAAGGCGCGAATCGTTGTCTGGCCGACATCCCATGAGGCGCCGTCCGCGTAGCCCAGTGCATCGGGGCGGGGGACGTAGAAAAAATCCCGCTGGATGTTTGCCAGCATGGCCGGGGCATGTGCCTCGTCCAGACCGTAATGGGCAACCATGCCGTCCCAACTGTGCACGGCGGTCAGATCAGCTTCGTTCACATACACGCTGGCATGAGGCAGGCGATGCAGGCCCGCCATGTGGTCTTCGTGCGCGTGGCCCATCACGACCAGTTCGGTCGCGTCGAACTCGGACCCGATGTGATTCGAGACGATGGGCGTGTCGAATGCAGCGCGCGTATCGGAGCCGCGGATCAGCACCTGATTGCCGTCGGGATACTTTCCGCTCTTCTCGCCAAAGAAGACAGACACGCGGCCAAAGTCGACGCGCTGGACGGGTGCATGGGGAATGGATTTGCCAGCAGGGGTGCTCACGTTGATCGTTCCTTCAATGGGCGATGGGTGCCATGTGTTCGATAGCGCTTATGATCCCTGCCGAGGAGGCATGGCGATGCGCATTTCGAAGGTTGACCTGAATCTGTTCGTTGTATTTGAAGCGATCTACCACCACCGCAACCTGACGCGGGCGGCGGAAACGCTGTGCATTACACAACCTGCCGTCAGCAACGCGCTGGCACGCATGCGCAAGACCTTCAATGACCCGCTGTTCGTCAGCACCCCCGCCGGCATGGTACCGACACCGATGTCGGAAAACATCATCGGCCGCGTGCGCGAAGCACTGCAGTTGCTCGATGCCAGCGCGCATGAAGGCGATGTGTTTGACCCGGCTGCGTCGGAACGCGTCTTTCCCGTCAGCATGAGCGACCTGACTGAAGCCCTAGTGCTGCCCGCGCTTGGCGAACGGCTCCAGCAACAGGCGCCCGGCATGCACATCCGCAGTTACTACACCGACCGCGCCGAGGTGCCGATTGCGCTTGCAAACGGCTCCATCGCCCTGGCCATTGATGCTCCGCTCATTGCAGACCCACAGCTATGCCAGACGGCGCTTGGGCGGGACCGCTATGCCTGCATGATCCGCCATGACCATCCGTTCAAAGGCAGCGTGCTGTCGATGGAGGACTATCTGGCGATGGGGCACATCCACGTGTCGAGCCGTCGCAAGGGCAGCGGGTATGTGGATGCGGAGCTCACGCGGCTCGGTCTGCGCAGGAACATCCGGATGCGCGTTCAGCACTACATGGTTGCGCCGTTGATCGCCATGCGGACCGATCTGGTGCTGACTGCACCACTCAGGCTGCTGCAGCGCTATCCCGTGCGCATTCTTGAGCTGCCGTTCGAGATTCCCGATCTTGAATGGCACTGCTACTGGCACCGCAGTGTCGACCGGGACCCCGGCAACCAGTGGCTGCGCGAACAACTGATGACCCTGATGCGCGACGCAGCCGATTGATTTGAGCTGGTTTGAGCAGACAGGTCCTCAGACCGTCATGCCGCCATCCACGACGATGCACTCACCGTTGGTATAGCTTGCTGCATCAGACACCAGATAGAGCACCGTGCCGGCCATCTCGCGCGGCTCGGCGTGGCGGCGCAGCGGGATCTGGCTGATCCAGCGGTCGTAGGTCGCCTTGTCTTCGAACAACGCACCGGCAAACTTTGTTTTGGTCAGGCCCGGCAGCAAGGCGTTGACGCGGATGCCGAATGGCCCGCATTCCATGGCGAACGCGCGCGTCATGTGGGCGACCGCTGCCTTGGTAATGGAGTAGATGCCTTGCTTGTCGCCCGGGTGCAGAGCGTTGACCGATGCAGTATTGACGATCGCACCGCCGCCTTGCGCCTTCATCATCTTGCCGGCTTCGACCGACATGAAGAAGTAGCCGCGGACGTTCACTTCCACCGTCTTCTCGTACGCGCCAAGATCGGTGTCGAGGATGTGCCCGAAATGCGGATTGGCGGCCGCGTTGTTGATGAGGATGTCGAGCCGGCCGTGCGTGCGGCGGATGTACTCGAACGTGGCCGTGATGTCTTCCATGCGGCCGACATGGCAGGCGAGCGCTTCGGCCTTGCCGCCGGCTGCGCGAATGCTCTCTGCAACGGCTTCGCAATCGGCCAGCTTGCGGCTGGACACGATCACGTGCGCGCCCTGCTCGGCGAGCAGTTTGGCGATTTCCTCACCAATGCCGCGGCTTGCGCCGGTTACCAGGGCGATTTTGCCGGTCAGGTCGAACAGGTTGGTGCTCATGCTGTGTTCCTCCAATGGTTGGAATCGGGTTGACCGCGGTGGTGTCAGTGTTGGGTGTCGATCAGGCGTACAGCTGCTTCGGCCAGTGGGCCGGTCATGTCGCCGGCCTTGCTGGCCTGCGTGCTGGAGGCGTTGCCGTTGAGCGCGCGCCGCTTCACACCCTGTGCAATGGACGCGAGACGGAAGAAGCTGAACGCCAGATAGAAGTGCCAGTTCTCGATGGGCGGCAGGCCGCGCAACTCGCAATAGCGCGCGACCATCTCTGCCTCTTGCGGAATCCCGAGAGCTTCGCGGTCCTGGCCGGCCAACCCCGGAATGTGCGAGCCCGACGGCAGCCGCAGGCACATGCAGAAGTACGCGAGGTCTGCCAGCGGATTGCCTAGTGTCGACAGCTCCCAGTCGAGCACCGCCTTCACGCGCGTGCTGTTGGGCTCGAACATCATGTTGTCGAGGCGGAAGTCGCCGTGCACGAGGGTCGGCTTGCCGTCATCCGCCGGGCAGGCCGAGGGCAGCCACTCGATGAGCCGCTCCATCGCGTCAATCCGTTCCGTCTCCGCCAGGCGGTACTGCTTGGTCCAGACGCCGATCTGGCGCTCGAAGTAATTGCCGGGTTTGCCGTAGTCGGCCAGCCCAACGGCCTCGACGTTGATGTCGTGCAGCGCCGCCATCGTGTGCAGCATGGCATCGTAGGCAGCGGTCCGGTCTGTTTGCGAGAGTTCAGGCAGGGCGGGGTTCCAGAAGATGCGCCCGTCTTCGAAACTCATCACGTAGAACAGGCTGCCGATCACGGTGCGGTCTTCACACAGGTGATACGGGCGCGCCACCGGCACCGCCGTGCCAGACAGCGCGCTCAGGATGCGGAACTCGCGGTCGACTGCGTGAGCAGACTTCAGCAGCTCGCCCGGCGGCTGCCGGCGCAATACGTAGCGGGCTGTTGGCGTGCGCAGGAGAAAGGTCGGGTTCGACTGGCCGCCGGAAAATTTCTCGGCAGTGACGGGGCCCTCGAAGCCGGGAATATGGTCTTGCAGATACCGCGCCAGCGTGGCGATATCGAGTTGCTGCGGGTCGTTCGTCATGATGAAACGTGTGGAGCGCCTAGCCGTAGGTCTGAAAATCGTGCCGCTCAGAATGGTCCAAGTGCGGAATGCCGTTGAAGGTGGCGAGCTGGAACGCTTCGGCGTTGAAGAAGTACTGCGAGATGCTGCAGTTGCGCACCTGTAGATTCAGTGCGATGGCGCTGGCCGCCGGTGCCGCTAGCACCTGCTGTGCGGTCACTGCAATTGGCCCGCCTGAGCTGACCGCAAGCACCCGTTGTCCACCGCCACCTTGGATGGCGGCGCGTGCATCGGCCACGCGCTGCTGGAACGCGGCCCAGGTCTCCGGAACGGCCCCTCGGATCTTGTCTTCGGACCACAGTTGCAGCACTTGCTTGAGCGCGCGGTAGTGGTCGCGCATCGACCCGGAGGCCATGCGTGTCAGTTCGGGAAAGTCACCCCCGAGCGCAGCGAACAGCCCCTGGAAGTCGTATTCATTCAGGCCGGCGTGCTGTTCGTAGCTGAGGCCGGGGTGCCCCATGCCGCGCCGGATGCCGTCGACGGTCTGCTCGTGCCGGCGTAGCGTGCCGCAGATCACCCGGTCGAAGGTGATGTTGCGCTGTGCGAAGTATTCGCCAAGCCAGACGCTCTGTTGCACGCCGCGTTCGGAGAGCTGATCGTAATCGGCCGCGCCAAACGAGGCCTGTCCATGCCGTACGAGATAAAGCTCCGCCATCGTCTGCTCGCTAAGTTGGGGGACCCAGCTTAGCGATTTGGCGTCTATTTTTGAAATTTATTGTATTGATGACTGGTCATTCATCGTGTAAATGAAGGCGGCTCTCTCAAGCCGCGGTCCATTCATTTCGCAAGCGTCCCCAGCGCTGTCGCTATCCGATCCGCTGCCAACGCAAGCTGCGCATCCGATGTCGCATACGACAGCCGCAGGAAGCCGGGCATGCCAAAGCCAGACCCCGGCACAACGGCCACGCCCTGTTCCAGCAAATAGGCCGCCAGCGCAACATCATCGTCAACGGCGCTGCCATTGGGCGTTCTGCGGCCGATAAAGGCGCGCACATCCGGAAACAGGTAGAAGGCACCCTCCGGCCTGGGTGTACGCAGCCCATCGATCGCTGCGAACTGCTGCAGGAGGAAATCCCGCCGCGCCTGGAAAATGCCGCAGCGACGCACGACCTCCTCCTGCGGGCCATCCAGTGCGGCCGCTGCTGCCGCTTGCGAGATGGATGACGTATGCGAGTTGATCTGCATCTGGATCTTGGTCATCGCTTCGATCAGGGCGCGCGGCCCGCACGCGTACCCCACGCGCCATCCCGTCATGGAATAGGCCTTGGATACGCCGTTCACTGTCAGGATGCGCGGTGCCAGATCCGGTGCAATGGCTGCCAGCGTGGCAGGGCGGCGCCCGTCGTACAGGATGTGCTCGTAGATGTCATCGACGAGAACGAAGAACCGCTGGTTGGCGCTGTTGCGCAGAATCTCGGCAAAGCGCAGCAACTGGTCGGCGGTGTAGGCCGTGCCGCTCGGGTTGCTGGGCGAATTCAGCACCAGCCATTTGGTGCGCAGCGTGATTGCGGCTTCCAGGGTTTCGGGCTGGAGCGCGTAGCCGGTTTCGGGCGATGTGAGCAGCGGCCGCAGCGTGCCGCCGTTCATGGAGACGATGTCCGCATACGAGGCCCAGTATGGCGCCGGAATCAGAACCTCATCCCCCCGGTTCAACGTAGCCAGGAATGCCTGGTAGATGACCTGCTTGCCGCCACAGCCCACGCTGATGTCCGGCGGGGTATAGATCAGGCCGTTGTCGCGCAGCAGCTTGCGCACGATGGCTTCGCGCAGCTGCACGGTGCCATTGATCGGGGTGTAGCGGGTTTGCCCTTCGGCAATCGCGCGCATGGCGGCTTCGCCAATGTGCTCGGGTGTCGGAAAGTCGGGCTCTCCCAGCGTCATGTCGACGATGCTGCGGCCGGCTTGCACGGCCTGGCGCGTACGTTCGGCCATGACTTGAATGGGGGAAGGCCGAAGGGTGGAGACGGTGGTGGAGAACATGCGGCGTGCCTCTTGCGAGTGCTATCAATGTGAATGCCTGTCAATCTAGAATTCATGTTGTTCAAGCTCAATTGAGTTTTCATTCAACATGAAGAAGCCGCTGGCACCGCAGACCCCAACCCTCCGTCAACTGGAACTGCTGTTGTCACTGGCCGGTGCCGACGGCATGGCCAGCGCTGGTGCCCGGATCGGCATGACGCCGTCGGCAACAAGCCACGCATTGCGTGCATTGGAAACCGCGCTGGGCACCGCGCTGGTGGATCGCAATGCGCAGGCGGTTGAGCTGACGCACGCGGGGCAGCAGATTCTTCCGCATGTGCGGGATCTCTTTGCGGCGCTGAACCTGATCCAGGCCACAGCCGCTGCCAGTACTGGCCTGCAGAGTGGCATGCTGCGGATCGGCTCGTTTGGCGCCAGCTCATCGCTGCGGCTGCTGCCGCCGCTGCTGGAACGTTTTCAGGAGCGCCACCCCGGCATCGAGGTGTACGTCACGGAAAAGCCCGATGCGGAAATCGAACAGGAGCTGGTTGAACGCTGCATCGAGCTTGCTGTTGTCACGTTGCCCAAGCCGCAATTCGATACGCTGCCGCTGGCAGTGGACGAGCTTGTTGCCATCGTGCCGGCACAGCATCCGCTGGCGCAGGCCGATTCCGTCGATCTGCGCGCGCTGGCGCGGTATCCGCTGATCCTCACCCATGCCGGCTCGCAAGACTTGGTGGCGCGCATGTTTGCGCGGGCCAACGTTCAACCCAAAGTCACGCATGAGCTGTCGCAACTGCTGTCGATTCTGGAGTTCGTGGCGCGTGGGCAGGGCGTGTCGATCGTCGCGTCGTTGGCGCTGCCCGAGCAGCACGCGGGTGTAGTGGTGCGCAAGATCACGCCACGCACGTTACGCCGCGTCGGGCTGGCTTGCCTGAACCAGCGTCGGCTGTCGCCCGCGGCTGCCGCGCTGTGGCGGCAAGCGCAGGCCATCAAGCTACGCCGATAGCGTTTGCACGTGCGTGCGATGCGCTATCCTCATCCGATCAAATCTCGCTCCTGATCATGTCTTTACGCGCACTGAGAACGCTCGTCGCCATTGCCCGCCACCGGACGTTTGCCCGCGCGGGTGAAGCCATCGGGTTGACGCAATCGGCGGTCAGCCTGCAGGTCAAATCACTGGAGGAGGAGTTCAACGTGCGCCTGTTCGATCGCTCGCGCCGCGAGCCTTCGCTCACGGAAGCGGGGCGCATCGTGCTTGCGCAGGCCGAGCAGATCCTGGCCCTGTACGACCGGATTCCTGATGCGCTGAGCGACGAGAAATCGCTGGTCGGCCGGTTGCGTATCGGCGCCATCCAGACCGCGCTGTCCGGGCCGCTGCCCAATGCGCTGCTGACCTTGCGGCGTGATCACCCAGGGCTGCGCGTGCACGTGGCGGCCGGCATGTCGGCCGAGCTTGCACAGCGCGTGGCTGATGGCGAGCTGGATGCGGCGATCACCTCGCAGCCCGTGCGGCCGCATCCGGCCGAGTTGGTCTGGTCAACGCTCTATGAAGACCGCTTCTGGTTGCTGGCCCCGCCGCAGTACGCAAAGCACGACGCGCGTGCGCTGCTGACCGAACTGCCATTCATCCGGTTTGACGCGCAGGCGTGGGCCGGCCGGATGATCGCTTCGGAACTGCGCCGCCTGGGCGTGCGGGTGCGCGAAGAGATGGTGCTCGACAACAAGGACACCATCGTGCAGATGGTGGCGAGCGGCCTGGGCGCTGCCGTGGTGGCGCTGTCCGATGCCGTGCTGACGCAGCTGCCGCCCATCACACGCCTGCCGTTCGGCCAGCCGCAGACGCGCCGGGCCGTCGTTCTGCTTGAACATCAATCGCGTCCGGCAGAGCGCTTCACACAGGCATTGGCCGATGCGGTGGTCGAATCTGCCATGAGTATTTCTCGTTGATTGCACGATCAATCACAATGATTGCTGCTGTCACGGCGTGATAGCTTGGCGGTGTTCCTGTTCTGATCGAGCATCGCCATGTTGTCGCGCATCTCTTCCCACACGTCTTCCATATTGGTTGCGTACCTTTGCGCGGGAGTCCGGCCATGACCGCCGCGATCCTGCTGGCCCTGGCGCCGGTTGCCCTCCTGGTTGCGCTCGGTTATGGGCTCAAGCACACCGGTTTCATTGCAGATGCGTTCTGGCCGCAGGCTGAGCGGCTCTGCTACTACGTCCTGCTGCCTGCGCTGTTCACGCATGGCCTGGCGAGTGCGCACTTGCAGGCGTTGCCGGTGTTGCCGCTGGCCGGCACGCTGATCGTGGCAACGGTGGTGGTGGCGGTGGCCCTGGTGCTGACCCGGCCCTGGATGGGTGTGGACGGCGCGGCCTTCACGTCCGTATTTCAAGGTGGCGTGCGTTTCAACAACTACGTGGGCGTGTCACTGGCTGCGGGGCTCTTCGGTGCCAAGGGCATTGCGTTGGCCGCTGTGTGCAACGCGGCCATCGTGCCGACCGTCAATCTGCTGTGCGTGCTGGTGTTTGCGCGTTTCGGTTCGGTGAGGCTGAGCGGCAAGGCGCTCGTGCGCCAGATCGTGACGAACCCGCTGGTGGTGGCGTGTGTGCTGGGCATCGGCATGCAGATCGCCGGCCTGCAGGTTCCAGGCTTGATCGAGCCTGCGGTGCGTTCGCTCGGTGCGGCGTCAATGCCGCTCGGTCTGCTATGCGTGGGGGCGGCGCTGAACTTCAGCGGTGTGCGCTCGTGGGTGCAACCGGTGGCCGTGTCGTCGCTCGTCAAGTTTCTGGCCATGCCGGCGTTGACGCTGGTAGTGGGCCACGCCATCGGGTTGACCGATGTGGCGCTGATGGTCGCGCTGCTGTTCCAGGCGCTGCCGACGGCGTCGTCGTCCTACATCATGGCGCGCCAGCTCGGCGGTGATGCGCCACTCATGGCAGGGATTACCGCGGCGCAGACCGTACTGGCCGCCGCCGCCATGCCAGCCGTGATGACACTGCTGGTGGTGACACGCGGGTTGCCGCAGGGGTTGATATCCGCCTTGTGAGTGCGCAATCCGGTGATCGGCTTCCCGTGCATCACCGGATTGCTGTTTTCTTCAAAGCCGCACCACATCCAGCATCGCCTGCACAAATGCCTTGGGCGCTTCCTGCGGCAGGTTGTGCCCAATGCCACCGCCGATGTTCCGGTGCTGGTACTTGCCCGTGAACTTCTTTGCGTACGCAGCCGGCTCCGGGTGCGGTGCGCCGTTGGCATCGCCTTCCATGGTGATGGTGGGCACCGTAATCGCCGGTGCAGCGGCTAGGCGCTTTTCCAGTGCATCGAACTGCGATTCACCCTGGGCAAGCCCCAGGCGCCAGCGGTAGTTGTGGATGACGACGGCCACGTGGTCTGGGTTGTCGAACGCCTTGGCGCTGCGGTCGTAGGTGGCGTCGTCAAACTTCCACGTGGGCGAGGCGAGCTTCCAGATCAGGTGGTTGAAGTCTTTGCAGTTGGCGGCATAGCCTTGCGCGCCGCGCTCGGTCGTGAAGTAGAACTGATACCACCACGCAAACTCCGCCGCTGGTGGCAGCGGTTTGCGGTTGGCCTCCTGGCTGCCGATCAGGTAGCCGCTTACCGAAACCAGCGTCTTGCAACGTTCCGGCCACAGCGCCGCGATGATGTCTGCCGTGCGTGCCCCCCAGTCGTAGCCGCCAAAGTGGGCTTGCTCGATCTTGAGCGCATCCATGAACGCGATGATGTCGACCGCCAGCGCAGCCTGTTGCCCATTGCGCGGTGTCTCTGCCGAGCGGATGCGCGTGGTGCCATAGCCGCGCAGGTACGGCACGAGCACGCGATAGCCGGCGGCGGCCAGTGCCGGCGCCACCTCCGCATAGCTGTAAATGTCATACGGCCAGCCGTGCAACAGGATCACGGCGGGGCCGTTTCTCGGGCCCAGGTCTGCGTAGCCGATGTTGAGTACGCCCGCATCAATCTGATGCAGGGTGCCAAACGGATTGGCCTGACCAGCCGACAGCGCATTCGATGTGGATGGCGCGGGCTGCGCATGCACAAGCTCGGCCAGCCCGAGATCGAGCACGCCGATGCTAGCGATGGTGGTGCCAAGAAGACGGCGGCGACGGAGGTTGACGGCGTTCGACATGGGTTCTCCCTTCAGGTGTTCGGGTGGTTGGATGAATGCGCTTACCGGACGAGCTGGACGAGCGGCTCGCCTTTCCTGACCACGTAAGTCGCCAGCTCCGATGCCTTGCCGCTGCCGACGTTTCTTGCCGAATGCGCGACACCGGCCGGAATGAACAACGACTCACCGGCTTGCAGCGTTACCGGCGGCTTGCCGTCGAGCCGGTACTCAAGCGAACCCATCAGCACGTGGGCGATCTCTTCGCCCGGATGTGCGTGGTTGGGGGCGAACGCCTTCTCATCAAAATCGACCCGCACCTGCAGGGTTTCATAGCCATTCGCGCTCAGGTTTTTGTGAACGAGGTCGGTGCGTTGCACGCCGTCTGACTGGGCCAACGCGCTGTGCGAAGCAAAGGTGCTTCCGAGCACGAGCAGGGCAGCGGCGATTCGAATCGGTTGCATGGGAACTCCTGAAATCAAGGATGGATGACGAGGGGGGGCGAGGAGTGGTCCTGCCTCGTTCCCTGCATTAGGCGGCTGCGGTGTATCCCGCATGTTTCACGGTTCTGCCGATTTGTATCGCTGTGTACCAACAGGCTTCGGTGACTGGGGTTTTGTATGCGCATGTATCCGGCCATGGCGGCGGTACACGATCAGACAAAACGGGCTGCTGCCTGCTACGTGCGGGATACGTCCGCACGCTTCAATGCATTCCGTGGCCTGACGTTGAACCGATACGAAGCAACACCGGGCCGCGTACTCCCCAACTCATCCTTCTGAGGAAAACGATCATGGCCCGCAATCTCGTCAAGTCTTTTGCTGTTGTTGCACTCGCCGTTGCTGCCGCTGGTGCGCACGCTGCCACCGCGTTTGGCGGCGCACGCGACCCGTACACCGAAGGTGCGCGTTCTGTTCAGGAGGCGCGCGACGCCTACACCGAAGGCGCTCGCTCGACCGACATCTACACAGACGGCGCCCGCACGGCTGATCCCTACTACGACGGCGCCCACGCTTGAACCACCCATCCACCACACACTCGCTCAACGACTCTGGAATCGACATGTTGAAACGCAACGCTGTCTCCCTCGCATTGCTTGCACTGGGTATGGCCACCAGCGCACCGCTCCTGGCGGCGGACGCCGACCAGACTTCCGTGGTGATCGTGCACGGCGCGTTTGCCGATGGCTCGGACTGGGCCAAGGTCATTCCGCTGCTGCAGGTCAAGGGTGTGAAAGTCCAGGCTGTGCAGAACGGGCTGAACTCGCTGGCCGACGATGTGGCCACCACGCGCCGCGCCATCGGCAACCAGCCCGGCAAGGTCGTGCTGGTGGGGCATTCGTGGGGCGGCACGGTCATCACCGAGGCCGGCGCGGACAGCAAGGTTGCCGGGCTGGTCTATGTGGCAGCCTTTGCGCCGGATGCCGGCCAGTCGACGGAAGAGGTCGGCAAGGACTACGCACCGGCGCCCGGCATCGGCAAGCTGGTGGCGGATGCCAACGGCTATCTCTCGCTACCCGCTGCAGCGCTGGCGAGCGACTTTGCGCAGGACGTACCGGCTGCGCAGGCGCGCGTGATGGCCGCCACGCAGGGGCCCATCAAGGCAACGGCATTTGGTGAGCGGACCACCGTGGCTGCATGGCAGAGCAAGCCCTCGTGGTTCATCGTCAGCGAGCACGATCGGATGATTCAGCCGGACCTGGAGCGCGCCATGGCCAGGAAGATCGGTGCCAAGGTGACGAGCTTGCCGACCAGCCACGTGCCGCAGCAGTCGCGGCCGCAGGAGGTGGCGAAGGTCATTCTCGACGCCGTGCATGCGGTCGAGGTGCGCAACTGAGGTGCGCGTGCGGTGATGGCTTGCGTGTCAGCTTGGTCGCTCACCCATCGCGCGCAGAAAGGTCTGTTGTGCGGCCAGGAGCTCTGGATAGGTGAGCGTGCGGTAGTCGAGCGCATGCAGGCGTGCAACCTCTGCTATGCGTGCGGCCAGCGCTGGATAGTGCCGATGGCTGTAGGTCGGAAACAGATGGTGTGTGAGGTGCCAGTTCAGGCCGCCCAGCCAGTAGCCGATCCACGCCGGTTGCGGCTGCCAGTCGCATGCGGTGTGGAAGGCATGTTCATGCCACGTGTGCGGCAACCGACCGGATTCGGGCGGCAGATAGAACGTCACGTCGGCCCAGTGCGTGCCCAGGATCAGCGCCACCAGTACGCACGACGCGAGCATCTGCCCGACAAGGTAGCCGAACGCCACCCAGCCCCAGCCGAGGCCCATCCGATGTGCTACCCAGGCCGGCACGGCCACGGCCATCAGCAGATGCAGCGCCTTTGCGCACAGAAAGGTTGCCCAGCCCCGCAGGCCCGGCAGCACGCGGTCTGTTTTGAGTGCGGTGAGCCCAAGGCGGTCTGACCAGTCATAGATCCAGTTGATGTATGGCAGCGACAGCGCGGCGATCAACGGCCAGTAGCAATGCTGATACTGAAACTGCGGATACCACGGCTGAAACGGCGTCTGCCGCAGGAAGCGGTTGGCGGCGGTGTCGAGGTCGTAGTGCTCGATGTTGGCGTGCGCGTGGTGATAGTGCACGTGGCGCACCGTCCAGTATGCGGGCTCGATGCCGAGCGGGATGGCGGTGAGCCGGATCATGGCGCTGTCCAGCCACGCCCATGGCGACAGCGCCCGGTGCGCGCCATCGTGCAGCACGTTCATGGCTAGCAGCATCGCGAAGAACGGAAACGCGAGATAGGCCAGCACGAAGACGACCGGGCTCGCAGCCGTGACCATGGCGGCATAGAGCAGCGCTGCGCAGGTCGCGAGAAGCAGGCCTTTGACGATCAGGCCGAGATCGGCAAAGCGGTGGTCGCCGTTTGCCTGCAGGTAGCCATGCGCGGCACTGCGCAGGTCATCCGCCAGCGTAGATGCGCGCGGTGAGGCGTAGCGGAGCTTACTGAGATTTGGCATGCGGTGAAGATTGCAACGGTGTGCCCGTACGCAGCGCATGCCACAGGGCGCAAGCGAGGCCATGTACACCCAGCGCAACGGCCAGGCCATTGGAGAGCGCATCGCCAGTACCGCACACACCGATCATGAGTGCAGGCAGTGCGATCGCCAGCAAAGACCACAGCCAGCGGCCCCATGCGCGCCCGTCCGACAGGCCGCCCAGGGCAACCGTCAGCAGCAGGATGAGGGCAAACCACACGGCCTGCCAGTGCCCCAGCCAGAGGCCATCGGTACGCACGTAGTCGATCACCACGCCAAAGAGCAACACGCCGCCGGTGGCAATCCAGCCGACCGGTGTCACGCGCGTGTTGCGCTGCAGATGCGGGGCGCGCAGGCCGAGCCAGTGCAGTGCGGGCACGATGTTGGCCCAGAACGGGTTGTCGCTGTGTGTGGGTGTGTGCACGCCGTAGCGGATCGGTACGTCGGGCAGGGCGCGCTGGTAGGTGCCGAATAGCTTGTCCCACAGCAGCAGCGTGCCGCCGAAGTTGCGGTCGATGTATTCCGGGTTGCAGCCGTGGTGTACGCGGTGGTTGGCTGGTGTGACCATGAACCTGTCGAGCACGCCCGAGCTGCCCACCAGCCCGCAGTGGTTGTAGAACTGCACGGAGTAGTGCAGCCCGGATACCGCCACGAACATCTCGGGCGTCACGCCCAGCAGCGCCAGCGGCACAAAAAACGGCAACGAGGTCAGCGACGACAGCCACGCATTGCGTACCCCCAGCGACAGGTTGAAGTGTTCGCCCTCGTGATGCACCGCGTGGATGGCCCACAGGAAGCCGAACCGATGGTGCATGCGGTGCAGCCAGTAGAAGCCCAGGTCCCACGCCACGAAGGCAAAGGCCCAGCCGATGACCGGGTGCCAGCCATCCACCCAATGCAGGCTGGCATTGGCATACAGCCAGGTGAAGCCAGCCACCTCCAGGCCGCGGCACAACCACATCAGCACGTGACCGGAGTTCAGGTTAAGGATGACGTCGCGCCACGGCAGCGGCTGGCCGCGCCACCACTTGAGTGCAGCCAGCTCCAGCAGCACGCAGCCGAGCATGAGGGCCAGCGGTAGGGCAAATGCATTCATGTCGATACGGTTTCAATCGAGAGGGTAGGAGCGCGCCGCGCGAGCCAATGGCGCGCGGCCACGCCGCACAGTACGCCCACCGCCACGCCGGCAGACAGGTCGAGCGCAACGTGCCGGCGTGTCTGGATGGTTGCATACAGCACGCCGAGCCCCCACGCCGCTGCCAGCAACGTACGGATGGGCTTGCGCGCATCGGCCAGCGCCCAGACAGAGAGCGCCGTGAGCGCGCCATGCAGCGAAGGCAGGCAGTTCTGGCTCGAATCCATGGCCATCAGCATGCGTTGCACGCTGGCCGGCAGAGACCCGTCGGCCAGCGGCGGGTAGTGCAGCGTGGTCGGCCAGAGTAGAAAGACTGCGCCGCTCACCAGGGCGCTCATCTGCATGGCGCGTTCCAGCCAGCGCAGCCGGTGCATGTCAGCCAGCAGATACGCCAGCGGAATCAGCGCAAAGAACGACAGGTACAGCCAGATGCCCGACGTGCTGAACGGGATGGCACGGTCCAGCGCCGTCTCGGGCACCACGGTGCCCGCACCTTGTAGTACACCGCATGTGCCGTAGACTAGGCCGACTGAACACCAGCCCAGCGCCATATGACGCAGGCGAGCGGCGAGCGGGCTCATTGGGCGGCTCCCGATGCGGCAAGCCGGACGATGCGGCGCCGCTTGGTGGTGAAGTCGATCGCAATAGTTTGCGGTGCCGGGTGCCATGTCACACGCGTCATGTCGACGCCCTGGCAGGCAAACACGTCTGCCAGATGCGCCTGGCACGCACGGACGATGTCAGCACTGGTGGGGCTGACGGAGAGTGCCAGCGTGTGCGCGTCGGTTTGCACCAGGCGGTAGTCAGCCAGCAGCGGCAGCGCTTGCGCCAGGGCGCGCGAGCATACATCCGCAAACAGCGTAACGGTGCCACCGCCGTGTGCAGGCAGCACGAGCGTGTCGTCACAGCGGCCTTCGATGCGCTCGATGGTCATGGCGGGGTTGCCGCAGGGGCAGGGCGGTAGCGCGGGGTCTTGGCGGATGAGGATGTCGTCCAGCCGGTAACGCACGATGGGCTGCGTGCTGCGTGTGAAATCCGTGACGATGGGCGCGAAGCGGCGGTCGTCCAGCCACTGCGGCTCGATGTGCACGTGCGCCTCGTTCAGGTGCAGCGTGCCGTGCGCACAGGTGGCGCCCAGGAAGCCCTCGGTGGCCTGGTAGACCTCGCCCACGTTGCCGAATGCCTGCGCCAACAACACGCGGTCCATCGGTTCCAGCACCTCGGCGCCGGAAAGCACTTGCACCGGTGCGATGTCGAGCCGGCCAGCCAGCTTTTCCAGCGCCAGCGCGCGCAGCACCTGCGCGGGCCCCACGACGATGGTGGGCTGCAACGCCTCCAGCGGCGCGCGGTGCGATTCGAACGGCGCGAACAGATCAAAGAACGCGAACGTCAGCCACGGGTTGCGCACCGCCGTGTACAGGTTGTTGTTGGCACGCAGGAACAGGGCGACGCGCTCCCCGTGCAGCAGCCCGCGCGGCAGCAGCTTGGCGAGCAGGACGCCGGCCCATTGGGCGCGCTCTGCAGGGCTGACGACAAACACGCTGCGTCCGCCCGATGTGCCGGAAGACAGGCCCACCGAATACGGACCCACCATCGGCCGGAAGTCACGCGACTGCTCGGCCTGGCGCGCGCAGGCCAACACATCGTCCAGGCGCAGGCCGGCGGTGTTCATGGTGTCGAAGTTGGCCATCATGGTGGCCTTGTCCATCAGTGGCCACTCGCGCATCGGCTTGGATGCGAAGGCGCGAAAGTACGGGCTGCGCGTGAGCACACGCCGCGTGAAGCGCGCAATCTCGTGCTGCTGGTGCGCCTCCAGCGCGGCACGGTTGGCTGGCCGCAACCGGCGCGTCTGCCAGTACGACCACAGCAGGCGGTGGAATGCAGTCACAGCGCGCCCTCGTGTGTAAGCAGGATGCGTACGTGGCCGCCCGCGTCGAGCGCATGCAGTTTGCGCAGCGTGTCGAAGTAGGCGTGGCGGTCTTCCATGATCGAATAGGCCAGCACCGACGGCCCACGCAGTTCGCGATAGCTCAGTGGTGACCACGCGGCATCGGCCGCCAGCAGCACCCAGCCATCGTGCGTGCTGACAAACGCGCCGATGTGCCCGGCGGCGTGACCAGGCAGCGGCACGAGCAGCACGTCGCCGTTGCTGTCGGGCAAGGCCCATGCAGATGTGAACGGCGCCAGCTCGGGCGGCAGCGTGACCTGTTCGAACTGCTCGACAAAGCGCGTGCGTGTTTCGAAGTCCTCGGGAATCAGCCCCGGCACGAAAGCACGCCGCAACGCAGAGACACCACGCAGCGCGCGCAGGTGCATCCAGCCCTCGCCCGAGCAGATGACGGGCACACCGGGAAAGTCGCGCAAGCCGGCCACGTGGTCACCGTGGAAGTGCGAGACGATCAGTCCATCCAGGTCGGCTGGCCGCAGCCCCTGCTGCGCAAGCTGTGCCGCCATTGACTCCGCCGTATCGAAGTACACCGGCGTGACCTTGCGGTAGATCGCAAACAGGCCGTTGCGCGTGTGGTCGTGAAAGTGCGACGCATAGCCCGTGTCCCACAGCCAGCGGCGGCCGGCGGTTTCGATCAGCCATGCGCGCGCCGGAAACGCACACGTGCGCAGGCCCGCGCCGCGCAGCGCCACGCAGGCCGTGTGCGTGCAATAGCCGGCTTCAAAGACCGTTAGCGTTGCCATATGCGGTTGCCATGTTCACGTAACCAGTGGGCCGTGCGGCGGATGCCTTCCGCCAGGTCGATGGGCGGCACGTAGCCGAGTTCGGCGCGCGCATGGTCGTTGGCGAGCGTCATGTCGTAATGCAGGGCAGCGGCGCTGTAGCGCGTGAGCAGCGGCTCGCGGTGCGTCATGCTACTGGCCGATTCCATGAGACGCGCCGCAAGTGCCATGGCCGGATACGGCACAGCGCGAATGCGGTAGCGCAGGCCAAGCTGCTGCCCCAGCAACTGGTCCAGCAGATCGCGCAGCGTAGCAGGCGCATGGTTGGTGATGTTGTACGCGGCGCCGCTGGGCACGTCGGCCGTGGTGGCGCACTGCATGGCGTGCACCACGTTCTCCAGATAGGTCAGGTCCATGCGCGCGGCGCCGCCACGCGGCAGGGGTAGCGTGCCGCCACGCAGCTTCAGCAGATGCAGGATGCGCGGCAGCACCACGCGGTCGTGCGGGCCAAACAGCCCACGTGGGCGCAGGATGACGAAGCGCGTGGTGTCTTGCGCAGCAGCGTGCTGCTGAATCACGTCTTCCGCCAGCATCTTGGTTGCCGCGTAGTGATTGGCGAAGCGGGCGGGGCGATAGGTCTCGGGCAGGTTCGCGTGGTGCCGGTAGTCGAAGTAGATCGACGGCGTGGAGATGTGCACGAAGCGCCGGATGCCGTGCTTGACCGCACCTTCGGCCAGGGCGGCCGTGGCGAGCACGTTGGCTGCATGGAAGTCGTCATAGGCACCCCACGGCGACGACAGCGCCGCGCAATGCCAGACCGTATCGACACCCTCGAACAGTGCATCCAGCGTAGCTGGCGTGAGGCGTGCAAGATCGGCCGGCACGTAATCGGCACCGCGTGCAAGAAAGGCTTCTCGCTGCGCGGCATCGCGCCCGGTGGCACGCACGCGCACACCCTGTGCCAGCAACGCGTCGACAGCGTTGCGACCCAGCCCGCCCGTGGCGCCGGTCACCAGTGTCGTCATAGTGTCAACACCATGCCGCCGAGTGTCAGCCCCGCCGCGGTGCCCACCAGCAGCACTGGGCGGCCCGGCTCAATGCGCCCACGCGTGACGGCTTCATGCAGCGCAGTGGGAATCGACGCGGCCACTTGGTTGCCGTGCTGCGCATAGATGTCGACCACGGCGGCTTCAGGCACGCCCAATCGTTTGCGCAAGTGCTGCATGCCAAGGTGGCTGGCCTGGTGCGGCACGACCACGTGCATATCGCGCAGCGTGTAGCGGCTGTCCGCAAACAGGCGCTCAAGAAAGCCATCCATCAACTGTGAAGCCAGCCTGAACACGCGCTTGCCATCCATGTGGAACAGATAGTCGGACGGTTGAGCCCCCGTACGCGGGTTGCGGCGTGTGCCACCGGCGGGGATTTCGCAGAAAGTCTTGCCGGCCGGGTAGGTCTCCATGCGATAGGCGTGGATGCCGACGCCGGACGCTGCAGATGCAGCCTCGACAATCACCGCGGCCGCACCATCGCCAAAGATCAGCGCCGTCTCTGCATCGTTCCAGTTGATGCCGCGCGAGGCAAGGTCCGATGCCACCACGGCAATGCGCCGGTAAGCGCCCGTCGTCAGCAGGTTGGCCGCCACGTGTAGTGCGGTGACAAAGCTCAGGCAACTGGCATTGACGTCAAAGGCGGGTGTGCCGGCGGGCAGCCCCGCGGGCTCCAGGATGCGCGTGGCCGTGTTGGGCAGTGCCTGCTCTTGCACGCCCGAGGCGGAGATCAGCAGGTCGATGGAGGCAGCGGACACATCGGCGCGGTGCAGGGCATCGCGCACGGCGGCAGCGGCAAGTTCTGACTGGTACTCGGCAAGCGTGGCATGGTGACGCACGTCAATGCCGGACTTCTTGCGTACGTAACCGGCTGAATGGCCCAGGCGCGTATCCAGCTCTGCGGACGTGACCCGTTGTGCCGGCAGCGCCTTGCCGGTGGAAAGCAGATGAATCGGCAGCATAGATGCAGGCGCGCACGCGGTGCGTCGCCCTGGTTCCTCTTCCGGCTGCGGGCGGCGCAGTGTGCGTGCCGCAGCGTAACGATCTTGTCTTGTAGTGCCGCGATTCTAGCGGCTGCTGGCGACTGTATCGGATGAAGATTCCTTAACAGAGCCGGGAGCTCTCAGGCGCCATAGCTGCGCAGGCGCTCCAGATCCACCACCGTTACGCCACCGTATTCCAGTCGCACCACGCCGTCTTTCTCCAGTGCTTTCAGTGACTGGTTGGCAACCTGCCGCGTCATGCCGGAGAGCAGGCCGAGTTCTTCCTGCGTGATCTCCAGATGGTCGCCCGCGCCGGGGTAGAGCACCGGATTGAACAGTGAAGCAATACAGCGTGCCAAGCGTGGCGTGACATCGAGCAGGCGGTCGTATTCGAGCAGCGCCATGAAATGACCGAGCCGCTCGTTGAGCTGTTTCACCAGGAAGCGGTTGAAGGCCACGCTGTTCTCGACCAGCCACATGAAGGTGGCGCGCTCCATGAAGGCCATGCGCGTGTCGCGCAGCGCAATGATGTCGTAACGGCGCGGCTCGTTCTTGAGCACGGTGCCCTCGCCAAACCAGCCGCCGGCCGGCACGCCCGTGAACGTGACGCTGCGCCCCTCGGGCGACACCGTGCCGATCTTGATCAGGCCGGTCACCACGCCCGTCCAGCTTTCCAGCAGCGTGTTCTTCGGGCAGATGCAGGCGCCACGCGCGTAGGTTCTTTCGACGATGCCGGCGCAGGCGCGGTCGGCCTCGTCGCCGGGCAAGTCGATCGACCAGGCAGCAATATGCGCGAGCCGCGCACGGCTGATGCCGGGGCGCGAGTTGGTGTCGTGTTCAGCCACGCTGGATACCCACTGGCAACGTGCTCACGCGCTGTGCCTCGGGTGTGGCAAGCCAGTCGGTCGTGAGGCACTGCAGGAACAGGGCGGTGGCGTCCTCACCCCAGAACAGCTCGCCGTCATGCACCAGTGTGGGCACTCCAAATACGCCGAGTGCAATGGCGGCATCCGTGTTCGCACGCAGGGCGTCTTTCACGGCGGGTTGCTCAACGGCCGCCATGCCTTCAGGAAAGCCGATGGCCTCGCACAGTGCGGCAAAGCCTTCGGGCGATGCAACATCCTGCCCATCACGCCAGATATGCCGGAACACCGCGCGCACGGCATCGAGCGAGCCGCCCATCGCAATCGTCAGCCGCAGCGCCTTGATCGGGTTGAACGGATGCGCAGGCGGCATGCGGAACGGAATGCCAAGCTGTTGCGCGCGGAAGAGTGCGTGCCGGTACGTGAACACCCGCTTGGCGCCGATCTCCGCCGGGCCCTTCTGGCCCCAGTGGTTCAGCAGTGCGCCCAGCACAATCGGGCGTGGGCGGATGACAATGTCGTGCGCCGCCTGCAGCCGGTCGAACTGCTCAAGCTGCAGGTAGGCAAACGGCGAGATGACATCGAAGAACCAGTCGACAGTGGTGGGCATGAACGTTCCTTAAGCGGCACGCATCTGCAGCAGCGGCGCCAGTGTGAAGGGGGCGGCTGTCATGGTGCGAATGTCGGCGAGTGTCGCATGCGAGAGGATTTCGCGCAGTACAAGCCCCGCGTCGGTCACGTCAAACACCGCGTGCTCGGTCACGATGACCTTGACGCAGCCCTGGCCCGTGAGCGGCAGCGTGCAGCGCGGCAGGATCTTCGAGTTGCCGTGCTTGTCGGTATGGGCCAGCGCGGCAATCACCTTGCGCGTGCCGTAGCACAGGTCCATCGCCCCACCGATGCCGGGCCACCACTTGCCGTTGCGCTCGCACGCCCAGTTGGCGAGGTTGCCCAGCGCATCCACCTGCAGCGCACCGAGGATGGTCACGTCGATGTAGCCGTTGCGCATCGCGCCCAGCGAGGTGGCGAGATCCATGATGGCTGCGCCAGGCGGCAGGGTGATAGGCTCGCAGCCGGCATTGGTGACGTCGCTGTCGATGGCGTCCAGCGCGGGGCGTCCGCCAAAGCCGAAGGCGCCGTTCTCGGTGTGGAAGATGACGCCGGCATCGGCATCCAGATAGTTGGCCGTGAGCGTCGGGATGCCCAGGCCGAGGTTGACGACTTCGCCCGCGCGCAATTCCTGCGCGCAGCGGGCGGCAATGCGTTGTTTGGGGTGCTCGGGCAGCGGGTGCATGGCGGTCTCCTTGTCGTTGTGATCGGGTGATCAGGCCTGGGCAGTGGCCGGCAGGCGCCCGAGCTTGGTCCAGTGCTGCTTGTAGAGCGCGTGCTGGTCTTCCAGCGATAAACCTTGCACCACGGCGTTGACGAATACACCCGGGCAGCCGACGCGCTCGGGCGGGATCGTGCCCACTTCCACGATCTCATTCACTTCGACGATGGTGTAGTCGCCCGCCATGGCGATGTCGCGCTGGTTCTGCAGCGCCGTGCCGCGAAACTCCACGTTGCCGAAGGTGTCGGCGCGCCAGCCCTTGATGATCGACACGTCGGCGCGCAGGGGAGGCTCCACGAAACAGGTCATGCCGTCCACGGTCAGCGTCTGCTTGGGGGTGCCGCGCGCGGGGAACATCCCCGGCTGGTCGAGGATGCCCACGCCCACCGGCACGAGTGCGCCGCCCAGGCCCAGCGCGCCCGCGCGCACTTTCTCGGCCCAGGTGCCCATCGGGAAGAACTCGGCCACGCGCACGCTGTCGCTCAGGTAAGCCTGTGTCGATTCATCCGTGGTGCCGACGTGCGTGCCGATGTACTCCGCCAACTGGCCCGAGGCAAACAATCTGGCCTTGAGAAAGCCGCCGCGCAGGCCAGATGTGTTGGCGATGAGGGTGAGCTGGTTGATGCTGCTGGCGAGCAGTGCCTCGATGCAGCAGGCGGGCTCGCCGGCGCCCACGAATTCGCCCAGCATCAGCCGGCTGCCGCTGCGGACGTGGGCAATGGCCTCGTCCACAGAGAGGACTTTGTTGGCGTAGCGCATGTGTTTTGTCTCCTGGTCTGCCCGACGGGAGCGGGTCTGCGGCGCAGTGTAGGAGCGGCGCGGTGGCTGCGATGTCTTCTGCATGACATTTGCTTCGTAAGGTTTGCCAAGCCGCATCCCTTATAGTTGTGACGCACCGTGAACAAATTGGCACCACCGTTGTCGCACAAGGGCCCGCAGGCCCGATCCCGCTGTTCCGCTGGTCCACCCCGTCTTTCAATCCGCCCCAACGTCACAGGAACGCATGCACGTCGACACCCCGCTCATCTCCACCGTGATTGGTGGCCTGGTGCTGGCTTTCATCTTCGGCACCATCGCGCATCGCCTGCGCTTGCCGCCGCTGGTGGGCTATCTGGTGGCTGGTGTCGTTGCCGGGCCGTTCACCCCGGGGTTCGTGGCAGACCAGAGCCTGGCGCCGCAACTGGCCGAGCTGGGTGTGATCCTGCTGATGTTTGGCGTGGGGCTGCATTTCTCGATGAAGGAGCTGCTGGCGGTCAAATCCATCGCCATTCCGGGCGCGCTTGGGCAGATCGCACTCGCCACACTGATGGGCATGGGGCTGGCGTGGTTGCTCGATTGGAGTTGGGGTCCCGGGCTGGTGTTCGGGCTGGCGCTGTCGGTGGCCAGTACGGTGGTGCTGCTCAAGGCACTGGAAGACCGTGGCATTGATGGCTCGCACGAAGGCCATATCGCTGTCGGCTGGCTGATCGTGGAAGACCTCGTGATGGTGGTGACACTGGTGCTGCTGCCGGCGCTCTCGGGCGCGCTGGGCGGGGCTGGCAGCACGACCGTGGGCGCGTGGGACATCGTCAAGGTGCTGGCCATTACGCTTGGCAAGGTGGTGGCGTTTGCCGCGCTGATGCTGGTGGTGGGCCGCCGCGTGATTCCGTGGATGCTGGAACGCATTGTCATGACCGGCAGCCGTGAGCTGTTCCGCCTGGGGGTGCTGGCGACCGCGCTGGGCGTGGCTTACGGGGCGACGGTGCTGTTTGGGGTGTCGTTTGCGCTGGGTGCGTTCTTTGCCGGCATGGTGCTGGCCGAATCCCCCTTCAGTCAGCGCGCGGCGGAAGAATCGCTGCCGCTGCGCGACGCCTTCTCGGTGCTGTTCTTTGTGTCGGTCGGCATGCTGTTCGACCCGAGCGTGCTGGTTGACGATACCTGGGCGGTGCTGGGCACTGTGCTGATCGTGGTGGTGGGCAAGTCGCTGGCGGCGTTTGCCGTGGTGCGCGCCTTCGGCCATGCCAATCGCACGGCTCTGACGATTTCCGCCAGCCTTGCACAGATCGGCGAGTTTTCGTTCATCCTGATTGGTCTGGGCATCAGCCTGGAGATCCTGCCGGTGCGTGCCCGCGGCCTGCTGCTGGCGGCGGCCATCCTGTCGATCCTGCTGAACCCGCTGATGTTCGGCCTCATTGACCGCCTGAACAAGCGCGCTGCGCTGGCCGAACCGGCGCGGGCGGAATAGGGCGCCGCCCTCGAGGCTGCGCGACGTTCAACACCCCCGGAACCTTTGTCGAGCGAGGCGTCCTCATGAGCAATCTGATTATCGGTGTCATCGTCGGCAGCCTGCGCAAGGCGTCGTTCAACCGCCAGTTGGCGCACGCGCTGATCGGGCTGCTACCGGCGGGCGCCACCGCCAAGATCATCGAAATTGGCGAGCTGCCGCTGTACAACCAGGATCTGGACGGCAACCTGCCCGAGCCGGTACAGCGCTTCAAGGCCGAGGTGGCTGGCGTGCAGGCGCTGCTGTTTGTCACGCCGGAATACAACCGCGGCATTCCGGGCGTGCTGAAAAACGCGATCGACTGGGGTTCGCGGCCGTACGGCCAGAGTGTGTGGGGCGGCAAGCCCGCGGGCATTGCGGGGGCATCACCCGGGGCGATCGGTACGGCCCTGGCGCAGGCGCAACTGCGCAACGTGCTCTCGGCCGTCGGCGTGCAGATCGTGCCGTTGCCGGAGGTGTTCTTTCACTTTGCGGGGGAACCGTTCGACGCCCAGGGCGGGGTGACGGAGGCGCGCACGCGCCAGTTCCTGCAGGGGTTTGTCGACCGATTCGTCCAGTGGGCGGACGCTAAAGGCGCCTGAGACGCGCCTGACGAACCAATCGACTTGAATTCAGGCCGGGCGGGAAGGGGTCCTGCTCGGCCGTTTTGACTTCTGGGGCGGGTCGAACCCCATTTGGGCTTTAGGCCAGGAAGGAGGCTGCGCTGATGAGCCAGCCTGCTGCGACGCAGCTTGCGATCCAGGCAGCCATGACGGCGCCAATATCCAACCATTTCATGATTGTTCTCCTTGCAACACTTGCATGTATGTCCAGGCAATCGATGTCTGGACAACTGGAGCGAAGTTTAGGTGTTGCAATGCGGGAGAACAATATGGTTCGGGGTGAACAGACTGTTCCAAAGGTAACAACAAATTTCAAGCCTTGCGTGGCGCGGCCTGCGCTTGCGTGCTGACGGGTCGACGCCCCGGCGCGTGATGTTGCTACGCAACAAAATGCGCGACTTTCGGCGTGGCCTATTTCATGCGGAAGGTGGCCGCCACCGCATCGGCAAAGTGGGCTTCCTCGGCGAACGTGGGCTGGTTATGCCCAGCCGCCCCGAATACCCGCAGCAGATACACCGCACCGTTGCCGAAGAAGGCATAGCCTCGGACCATCGCGGTCTGGTTGCTGGACGTGTGCCACTCGCCTTCCCAGTAGATCACGTGGCGCTCGCCCAGTCTTCGTTGCGCAGGGGTTTTGCCGCGGATCAGGCGCGCGGCCCAGACGGGGAGGTCGCCGTGTACTCGCGATTCCATATGGTTGAGCAGAATCGCCAGATGGCGCGGGGGAATGCTCTCCAGATATTGCGGCGTGCCTTTTTCGAAATCGGATTTGCGCACAGTCACCAGGCCAAAGCCTTCGGATGGCGTGGCTTGCTGCGCAAACACCAGCCGCGACGGCCCGAACGGTGAGTTAATCGTCCCAGCAACAGATGGGATGGGGGCATCCTGGCCCAACCGAAGTGGCCCCCACGTACGCGGCAAGGCAACGGTTGCATCGGTGTCGACGCGTACGGTGGCCAGGTTGGCGAACTTTGGGCCGGCCAGCGCGGGGTTGCATGGCGCCAGGCAGGCAAGGGCAATCCACAACATGAAGGCGGATCCGCATCGGCCGTGGCGGCGAATCCACCTGTTGAACAATGGCGCCACGCGTGGGCTCCTGAAAGAGGACAGCTGGCCGAGGCGTTGGCCGATGGAACGATGCATCTCGCATGCGGACGCTCGCCTTGCGCGTGGCAAAGCGCGTGCCCGCGCCGTTTCCTGGCGCTGTCCTCCCCCGGTCGCCAACAATATCGACTCATGCTGCCGGGCGCTATTGCCACGTAGCGGGGCGCCGAATGGACTAATCCACATAAGGTGCTGCCGGCCGTGGTTCTATTGTGTTACGAGCGGATGGCTCTTTTCACGGAGCCACGAAATTCGGTACGGTACAGGCTGCACTGATGTCCGAACCCCAGGTTTCGTATGACTGCCACCACGCTCAATCCCTACCAACAGCCTATCGGCAACGCTTTGCCGGACTGGAGCCCGCGGCCGTTGCCGCCGCATGTGCCGTTGGCCGGACGCTACTGCCGGCTGGAACCACTGGATGCAGCGCGCCATGCCGACGCGTTGTTCGAGGCGTTTGGCCACGCGCAGGACGGCCGCGATTGGACCTATCTGATGGAGGGTCCGTTTGCCGATGCCGGTGTGTTTCGCGCCTATATCGAGCGCATCGCCGCAAAGCGTGATCCGCTGCAGTACGCGGTGATTGACGCGCGCACCGATCGCGCGGTCGGCACGCTGGCGCTGATGCGCATCACACCGGACCACGGCGTGGTGGAGGTGGGTGCCGTCACGTTCTCGCCCTTGCTGCAGCGCACGCCGGCTTCCACCGAGGCGCAGTTTCTGCTGATGAAGCACGTGTTCGACGAGCTTGGCTACCGCCGTTACGAGTGGAAGTGCGACACGCTGAATGCGCCTTCCCGGCAGGCCGCGCTGCGGCTGGGTTTCGAGTTCGAGGGTATCTTCCGGCAGGCGGTGGTCTACAAGGGCCGCAGCCGCGATACCGCGTGGTTTTCCATCATCGATGCCGATTGGCCCCCGTTGCGTGCGGCATTCGAGCAGTGGCTGCTGCCCGACAACTTTGACGGACAGGGCCGTCAGCGGGCGTCGCTTGCCGCGCTGCGTGCGTCCTAGTCATGCCGGCAGCGCCGCCCCCCCCACGCACCGGCGGCCGGTGATCTGGACGATGGCTGCGCGACGGGCAGAGAGCGTTACATGTCTGGGGCAGACGCGCGTGCGTACATGCCACGCAACGCGAGTGCACGTTCGGCTTCCGGCAGGGCCAGGATGGAATGCGCGAAAGCGATCAATGCCTGGCAACGCTCGGCGGGCGGTGTTGTGTGCCGCAGCGTGGGCAAGGTCAGCACGCGTTGCTCCTGCAGCGGCAGGGCTGCTACGGCCAGCTGCAGCGCTGGCAGGGCCTGCGCACGGGTGACGACGGGCACGTGTTCCGGGTCTGCTGCCTGTACCAGATCGGAGAACAGGGTTTGCTCGCGCGTGATCAATGCGCGCGGCAAGCGTGCGGCCGCAGCGCCGGCATCGGCCGTGCCGTCCAGGTAAGCGACGCAGGCTTCGGGGCTCAGGCGTTGCAGTGCCTGGGCTTCCTCAATGGTCAGTTGCGCGTTGGCAAACAGCAGCACGTCCGGCGCGGTCGGGATGAGCGCGCGATACAGCTTGGCCGACTGCGTATGCAGCAGCGCCATGACCTCGGCATCGCCGGCATTGCGCTGCAGGGCCTGCCATACGGTGTCGAGCAGGCGGCTGAAGTGGGCGGGGTATTTGCGTTCCAGCGCCGCATAGAGCGCAACGCTGCGCAGCTCGGCGGCCAGCGCATCGCGCGTGGTGAGTTGGGTGGCCATCGTGGCGTATTCCCCGCCGGGCGAAACGCGCGTGACGATATGGTTGTCCAGCAGCTCCTGCGCGGTGGGGAACCACATGTGGTCAAAGGGCGTGTCCTGCACGCGGCGAATGAACGCGTCGGGCAGGCCGGCGGCGGTATAGGCACGCCACAGCTCGCTGTCGGTGGCACCGGGCGTCTGGTCATGGCTGGCGCCGACGGCGCGCGGGCGATGGAAGCCGATGCGCGCGTTGGGCGCGGCGGCACGGTCTTCGCTCGCCAGGAAGGCGATCGTGCAGGCTGAGGCACAGGCGCGTTCCACATAGGTGCGCAGATGGTGGCGGCGGATGACGTCGGCCACCAGTGCGCCTTCGCGCAGCCAGCCGCCTTCGGAGCGCAGCACGACGGCGGTGGCGTTGGGCGCGCGGCGCAGCGCAGCTTCCAACGCATCGGCTGCGCCATCGTTCATCCCGCCGGTGAAGAGCACCGCGCGGCCGTCACGTTGCGGGACCACGGTAAAGGGCGATGCGGCTTGCTCGCCGAGCGCGGTGCGCAGGTGCGCCTCCAGGCGCGGCACGTCATTGATCACGCGCGAGCTTGTGCCAATGGCACCCAGCGCGATCATCAGTTTGGCAACGAACGGCCACAGGCTCGTCATTCCCGCTTGCCGGTTGCGTGCCTGTTCGCGCTCGGCCGAACGCCACGTGCCGACCACCGCCCAGACCCACAGCACCACACCCAGCACGTAGATCACCAGCAGCGCCGACGAGGCCGCGCGTGCCGGCGCATTGTGTGCCAGGGCGTGTGTGACGCCGGCACTCAGCGCCATCACACCGAATTGCATCAGCGCGGTATGCAACCAATACGAACGGACGAGGCTGTAGTCACCGCGCCAGTGGCGGGCGAAGAAGTTGCGGGACGGCATGCGCACCTGCTGCGGGTCGGCTGGCGCGTTCGGGTCTGACGGGTGAGTGGGAGGGAGGGCGTCGCTGGCGGCGGTCATGCGGGTTCTCGATACCGCACCTATCGCGGCAGCGCGGCGATTGTCGCTGTTGCCGATGCACGCCGGCCTCCCCTCATTGGGAGGGTGTGGCGGATGCGCGATGTGGAGATCGGCGGGTGCGCCATCAAAACAGGGCCGCCGCCGAAATGCCGTCGGTCAGACCTTGACCGATACCAGGGGCGGTTCCGCCGGTTCGATGGCTTCAGCGCTGGCTGGGTGGCTTGCCTGGGCGGCTTTCTGCGCTTGCAGCCGGGCATCGGTCAATGACGACGAACCGGTGACCTTGTCTGTCGTCCGTGCCTTGGCCGCGACCTCGGTCTTGCTGGAACTCGATTCGCTGTGACGGTTCTCGAGTTGGGTTTCGGCCTGCTCCAGACCCTTCTGGGCCTGCAGGCGCGCGATCTGCGCCTGCACGATCTGGATCTGCTGACTGAGGAGTTGGGCCTGCTCTTTGGCTTGGTCGGGGGGCAGCCCTTGGTTGGGCAAATCCGCCATCGACTTCTGCAGGTTCTTGAGCTGGCGCTGCAGGCGTTCGATTTCTGTGGCCGGACTGCTTCCGCCGCCCGTGGCGCCGGTGCCCGCAGTGCTGGAAACGGAGGGGGAAGAGAGTTGCATTGCCATCTCGCTGGTCAGTACGCCCTTGAACGGGAGGTGGACGGAAAACTTTAGGGTTGGCTGGCAAATATTTCCCGTCGCCTGGATAGTTCATAAATTCCATTAGACAGAACTATGTTCTTTCATAAGGAACATAATTGAGGGAATTCCGTGCGGCTATGTGAGGAGTCACAGTGAGCGGCATCCGTTTTGCGGGTTTACGCGGCTTACCTAGGCTTTGGTTGCTATATAAAATAGAACTATATTCTATTAAACAGAACGCGCGATGATCGACGCGCTCAAGGAGACGCCCATGCTTTCCTCTTCCCAGGCCGCCAGCGGTCGGCTGCACGCTGGCTTGCCTGCCGTTCAGCTCAATCAGGTGTCGGTGCGGTTTGGTAGCTTCACGGCCGTGCAGGGCGTCGATCTGTCGATCGGTGAAGGCGAGTTCGTGGCGGTGGTGGGCCCGACCGGCTGCGGCAAGAGCACGCTGCTCAATGCTGTGACGGGGCTGCTTAAGCCGGCCGGCGGCACCGTCAACGTGTTTGGCGAGCCGCTGACCGGGCTCAATGGCAATGCCGGTTTCATGATGCAGCAGGACTCGCTGCTGCCCTGGAAGACGGCGCTGGACAACGTCGCGCTGGGCCTGGTGTTCCAGGGCATGCCGGTGGATGAGGCACGCGAACGCGCTCGCCCGTGGATGAAGAAGGTGGGCTTGGCAGGCTTCGAGTCGCGCTATCCGCACCAGCTCTCTGGCGGCCAGAAGAAGCGCATCAGCATGGCGCAGACGCTGATCCTCTCGCCCAAGATCGTGCTGATGGACGAGCCGTTCTCCGCGCTGGATGTGCACACGCGCCACCTCATGCAGAGCGAGCTGCTGCGCCTGTGGCAGGAAGACCGCAAGTCGCTGCTGTTCATTACGCATGACCTGGAAGAGGCCATCGCCCTGGCCGATCGCGTGGTGGTGATGTCTGCCGGCCCCGCCAGCCGCCCGGTCGGCGATGTGGAAATCACGCTGCCGCGCCCGCGCAACGTGTCTGAAATCAACATGTCCGACGCGTTCATCCGCCTGTATCGCGAGATCTGGTCGATCCTCGGCACCGAAGTGGAGAAGAGCCATGCCGTCCAGCACTAACGCCGTGCCAACCATGGGCACGCCGCGCCCCGGCCTTGCGCACAAGACCAAGATCCGCCTGTTCCAGCTGGCCGTGGTGGTGGTGCTGTTCGGCTCGTGGGAGGGCTTCGGCCGCGCGGGCGTGATTGATCCGTTCTACTTCTCGATGCCGTCGTCCATCGTCGCGCGCGTCTGGGAGTGGTTCACGGGCGGCGATATCTACACGCATCTGGCCATCACGCTGGCTGAGACGATTCTCTCGTTCGGCATCGGCACGCTGATGGGGATCAGCCTGGGGCTGTGGCTCGGGCTGTCCAAGCTGGCCGCCGAGGTGCTGGACCCGTTCATCAAGATCGTCAATGCCATCCCGCGTATCCTGCTCGCGCCCATCTTCGTGATGTGGTTCGGGCTGGGGCTGACCTCCAAGGTGGCGCTTGGCGCGACGATGGTGCTGTTCATCACCTTCTTCAATACGTACCAGGGTGTGCGCGAGGTGAACCCCGTGATCCTCGCCAATGCGCGTCTGCTCAAGGCCAGCCGCCTCAGCCTGCTGCGCCACGTGTATGTGCCGTCCGCCACGAGCTGGATTCTCTCCAGCCTGCGCGCCTCCGTCGGCATGGCGGTGATGGGCGCGATCGTGGCCGAGTACCTGGGTTCGTCCGCCGGCCTGGGTCATCTGATTGCGCAGGCCGAAGGCGTGTTCGATGCCACTGGTGTGTTCTCGGGGATCGTCGTGCTGTCGGCTTTCGTGATTGCGCTGGACCGCAGTGTCGATGCGCTCGAAGGCAAGTTGCTGGTGTGGCGCCCGAAGGCGGACCCGGAAGCCGGTGCCTGACCCGATACAACATCACGGAGACAACCATGAAACGATGGATTTCGACCCTGCTGTGTGCCGTCGCCATTGGCGCAATGACGACCGCCAGCGCAGCCGAGCCGGAAAAGAAAGACGTGAGCCTGTCGGTCGGCTCGATGATCCTGAACTACATGCCGGTGCCGCTCACCCAGTCGCTGGGCAACTTCCAGAAGGAGGGCCTGAACGTCAAGGTGGAGAACTTCCAGGCCGGCGGCAGCAAGGCGCTGCAGGCGCTGATTGCCGGCTCGACCGATGCGGTGGTGGGCTTCTATGACCACACCATCCACATCCAGGCGCAGGGCAAGGACATCGTGTCGGTGGCGCTGCTCAACATCACGCCGGGCATCGTGCTGGCGGTGCGGCCCGATCTCGACATCAAGAGCGGCAAGGATCTGAAGGGCAAGAAGATCGGCATCACCGCACCGGGTTCGTCCACCGACTTGTTTGCGCGCTACTACGCCATCAAGAACGGCCTGCAGGTGAGCGACGTGTCGTACATCGCCGTGGGGTCGGGCGCGCCGGGCATGGTGGCGCTCGATCGCAAGGAGATCGACGCGCTGGTCAACTTCGACCCGGTGGCGAGCCTGCTGGAGAAGCGTCGCGCGGCCAAGTTCCTGGTCGATACGCGCACCGATGCGGGCTCGAACGCCGTGTTCGGTGGCCGCTACCCGACCGCCACGCTGTACGTCACGCGCGACTTCATGACCAAGAACCCAGAAACCGTGCAGCGCTTGGTGAATGCCTTCATCCGCACCCTCAGGTGGATCGACGCCAGCACGCCCGAGGCCATTGCCGACAAGATGCCCAAGGAGCAGCAGGTGGGCGGCCGCGACGTGTTTGTGGATGCGCTGCGCCACTCCAAGCCGATCTTCTCCAAGGACGGTCTGATGACCGATACGGATGCCAAGGTGGCCCTGACGGTGCTCTCCAGCTACGACGAAAAGATCCGCAATGCCAAGATCGATCTGAGTAAAACGTACACTAACCGCTTCGTCGACCAAGCCTTGAAGACGGTCAAGTGAGCCGCCTTCCCCCAATCGTCATGACTGCAGAACGCCAAATCGCCTCAACAGCCCAGCGCGAGACCACGTTGCCCGTTGCCAATGAGGGCGACGCTGCCGCGCCGGGGCAGTCGGGTGTGGCTGCGCTGGACCGTGCGTTCTCGATCCTGTTCGCGTTCCGCCAGGGCGATTACGCGCTCACGCTGGCCGAGCTGGCCGCGCGCACTGGGCTCTACAAGAGCACGATCCTGCGGCTGGCGGGCTCGCTCATCCAGCACCGCATGCTGTTCCGTCTGGAAGACGGCCGCTACCAGATCGGCGCCGCACCGCTGATGCTGGGCGCGCTCTACCAGCGCAGCATGCGCCTGAGCGACGTGGTGCTGCCGCACATGCGTGCGCTGGCAGAGGCGACGGGTGAGGCGGTGTCGCTCTACATCCGCGAACGCGACGTGCGTGTGTGCCTGCACCGCGTGGATTCGAACCACTCGATCCGTGATCACGTGCGCGAAGGCGATGTGCTGCCACTGGAGCGCGGCTCGGGCGGGCGCGTGCTGTGCGCGTTCTCGGGCATGCAGGGCGCCACGTACGACGCGATCCGGCGCGACTACTACTACGTGTCGATTGGCGAGCGCGATCGGGAAACGGTCGGCATTTCCGTGCCGGTGTTCGGTGCGCAGCAGGCGCTGCGCGGGGCGCTGTGCCTCGCCGGCCCGGCTTCGCGCATCGACGGCACGTTGCTGCAATCGTGGCGCGGCCCGGTGCTGGAACACGCCGCGCAAATCACTTCCACGCTGGGTGGCGACCCCGCGCCGTTGCGCCTCGCCGCTCAGCTCATTCAAAAAACCTAGGTTCCGCCAATACGCCCAACATCTCCTGAATGGGTGAGAGGGGCGAGGGGCGGAGCCGCTGCAGTTGTAGGAGTTGTTTTCATGGCTTTGCCTCTCGCAGGTTTGCGCGTGCTCGACTTGTCGAACGTGCTGGCCGGGCCGTTCTGCGGCTATCAGTTGGGCTTGCTCGGTGCGGAAGTCATCAAGGTCGAGGTGCCCGGCAATGGCGATCTCGCCCGCCGCTTGGGTGCCGACCCGGAACAGGCGCGCCGCAAAATGGGCGCCTCGTTCGTCGCCGTCAATGCGGGCAAGCAGTCCGTCACCGTCAACCTGAAGCACCCGGAAGGGCGGGCGATTCTGCTCAAGCTGGTGGCGCAGGCGGATGCGCTGATCGAGAACTACCGCCCCGGCGTGATGGACCGCCTGGAGCTTGGCTACGACGTGCTGCGTGAAGTCAACCCGCGCTTGGTCTACTGCGCCATCTCCGGCTTCGGCAAGGATGGCCCGCTGAGCGGAAGGCCCGCGTATGACCAGATCATCCAGGGCATCTCCGGCGTGATGAGCGTCACGGGCGACGACGAATCGGCACCACTGCGTGTTGGCTATCCGATCAGCGATACGGTGGGCGGCATCACGGCGGCGCTGGCCGTCACGGCCTGCCTGCTCGGCGCGCAACGCACGGGTGCGGGCTGCATGGTGGATGTGTCGATGCTGGAGTCGACGCTGGCCACCATGGGCTGGGTGGTGTCGAACTACCTGAACGCCGGCGTGAGCCCGCGCCCGATGGGCAACCAGAACTTCACCGCTGCGCCGTCCGGCACGTTCCGCACGGGCGATGGGCTCATCAACATTGCCGCTAACGAAGACAAGCAGTTTGCCGCGCTGTGCCGCGTGATTGGCCAGCCCGGCCTGGTCACGGACTCGCGCTTTGCCGAGCGCCACGCACGCAAGGAACATCGTCAGGCGCTCAACGATGCGTTGGAAGCGGCGCTGGCCGAGCGCCCCGCCGCCGAATGGGAACCGCTGCTGATCGACGCCGGTGTTCCCGCCGGGTTGGTGCTCGACGTGCCTGGCGTGCTCGCGCATGAACAGGTGACGGGCAGGGGCTTCGTCACCTCATTCCCGGAAGCCGGGCAGCACGTCACGCGTGCGGGTTTTCGCCTATCGGGCGAAGACCCATGCCCGCAGACACCCGCACCGGCACTCTCTGCACACACCGACGATTGGCTCGCCAAGCTCGGTTACCGCCCCGACCAAATCGAAGTGCTGCGCGCTGAAGGCGCCATCTGACCATGACAACAACGCCTCCTCTTGATGCTGCCGCCCTCGCTGCCGATTACTGGCGCACCGACATCATCGACATTGAACCCGGCCGCATCCACGTGCGCGGCTACCCGATCCAGGAGCTGATCGGCCACATCGGCTTTGCCGAGATGATCTGGCTGATGCTGCGCGGCGAGCTGCCGAGCAAGCGCCAGGCGGCGTTGCTGGAAGCCGCGCTGGTGGCCTCGGTTGACCACGGCCCGCACGCCCCCTCCATTGCGATTGCCAAGATGGCGACGAGCTGCGGCCTGCCGCTCAACGGTGCAATGGCCTCAGCGCTCAATGCGTTGGATGACGTGCATGGCGGGGCGGGGCAGCAGGCGGTGGAGTTGTTCCACGACATCGAAGCGCGCATGTTTGATGGTGCGTCGCTGGAGGCGGCAACGGCGGCAGGCGTCGATGCCTTCATCGCCGCGCATGGCAAGTACCTGCCGGGCTTTGGGCATCGCTTTCATCCGGTTGACCCGCGCGCAGGGCGCTTGCTGGCACTGGTGGACGCGGCTGCGCAGGATGCAGCGGTAGGCGGTCGCTACGCCGCCATCGGCCGCGCCATCGAGGCGCTGCTCTCCGCGCGCAAGGGCAAGCCGATCCCGATGAACATCGATGGCGCCACCGCCGTCATCTACGCGGAGCTGGGGTTTGCGGCGCCATTGGCGCGCGGCGTGTTCTGCTTGTCGCGCGCAGTCGGCATCCTCGCGCACGCGTGGGAGCAGAGCGGCCGCGGCGAGCGCAACAAAGGCCCGATGCCGCGTCAGTTGCCGTACCGCTATACCGGTGCTGCCACACGTCATCTGCCCGAATCCGGCGCTGACGCGGTACCCGCGCCATGACGTACTTCAATTGGCCGACAGTCGAGACCACGGTCTATGCCGAAATGCCTGCCGCGCTGCGCCGCCCTGTGCCGACCGAATGGTCGCGCGCAAACAAGGGCGGGGCGCCGGTCGATTGCTTTCTGGAAGGCCCGTGCTGGGATGCGCACGGCAACCTCTGGCTGGTCGACATTCCGCATGGCCGCATCCTGCGGGTCTCGCCGCAGGGCGATTGGACTGTGGTGGCCGAATACGATGGTGAACCGAACGGCCTGGCGATGCGCCATGACGGCACGCTGCTGATTGCTGATTATAAGAATGGAGTGCTGTCACTCGATCCGGCTACGGGCGTGGTCAGCCCCTTCCTGACGCGCCGCAACAGCGAGCGCTTCAAAGGCCCGAACGACCTGATCGTCGCCCGCAACGGCGATGTCTATTTCACCGATCAAGGCCAGACCGGCCTGCACGACCCGACCGGCCGCGTGTACCGCCTGCGCACCGATGGCCAGCTCGATTGCCTGCTCTCCAACGGACCGAGCCCGAATGGGCTGGTACTCACGCCGGACGAATCTGCGCTGTTCGTTGCCATGACACGCGACAACGCTGTCTGGCGCCTGCCGCTGCTGGCCGACGGCAGTACCAGCAAGGTTGGCCGCTTTGCGCAGTTTTATGGCACCAGCGGCCCCGACGGCATGGCGATGGACACTGCTGGCAACGTGTTCGTCGCCCATGCCTCGCTGGGCGCAGTCTTCGCGCTCTCCCCGCATGGCGAGCCGCTGGTGCGCATCGCGTCGTGCCGGGGGCGCACCACCACCAATGTCGCGCTGGCACCCGACGGGCAGTCACTCGTCATCACTGAATCCGCCACGGGCACCGTATTGCTGGCCCGTTGGACCGCGCTGCAACACTCCTGAACACGGTTGTACGCGCGGGGCTGTCCTACGACAGCGCCCACGCGCAATCGCGGGAATTCCGATGGTTCCCTCACGGGCGGTCGACCATGCTGCACTTTCCTGTGCGGCCGTGTAGGACAAGTGCTGTTGCCTTCCTTCCCGACCCTGACAAGCCTGTCGAGGCGGTCAATTTTGTATCTCTTTATAAGACACGTATTGAATAGAGATACATTTTGGTAGGAGGTGTCCTACAAAATCGCCATTCGACTGTAGGAGTGCTCCTACAAAACCAGTCAAAAAGCAGTCGGAACTGTCCTACACGACCTGTAGGACGGGGTAAGAAGTGTCCTACAAACCGTTAACCCGGCATCCGATGCTCACAGTGGCAGAAGTGCGACGCCTTCTTTGTCGAATCTGGTCTTCTTTAGGCAATAATATTGCTTTTTTCAGGCAAAGATTAGGGTAAAACCGTGTCAAACGACCGCTTTAGCGCACGGTCTACCCAGGCTCGTTGTGTCGGCAAGGGCCGTGTTTACAACATTTATTAACAGTTTTGTAGGAAATTGGCCTACAAGAAAATGGCTTACCTCACCCCTCCAAGGTGGGGGTCTCCCCTTCTTTACTTACCCCGGTCGCCAAACCACAATGTGTTCAACAGAAAACAACTTCGCCATGTCTTTGCGACGTGAGTAAGAAGGAGGCGGGAAGTGCCGGTGACGGTACCGACTGCCAGGAACATCCGATCTGTGGGGATTGGTGACCGCCCGGCGAGGGTAGGCGTGAAACACAACAGCGCCACCGGGCAGCACCATGCGGGATCGGATGCAGGTTGTACTTTTACTGCACACGACGGGACATACATGGACACGCAAGACATTGTTTCCGAGATCAGCGAGCTGAATCTCACCTATTTGATGCTTGCCCAGCAGATGCTGGCCAAGGATCGTGATGCCGCACTTTTCCGCCTCGGCATCTCTGAAGAATTGGCAGACATCCTGTTGACGATGTCGCCCGCGCAGATCGTCAAGCTGGCCAGCACGAACATGATGCTGTGCCGCTTCCGCTTCGACGATCACGCCATCCTGGGTCTGGTGACCCAGCCGCACCGTGACAAGGGCCTGCAGCAATCGCAAATGTCGATCCTGCTGGCGCGTCAGGCGGTTGAACAGATCAGCTAAGCCTTTTGCGGCGGATTTTCCGTCGGGTTTAGCGTGATTCGGATGGGTAGCAGAAGCAAAGCGGGAGCAGTGCCATGCGTCATACCAGCGTCATGAATGAAGTTGAGCAGATCCACCTTGCAGCGGAATTGATTTCGCTTGGTGCGCGTCTGCAGTTGCTGGAACAGGAAACCACGCTCAGCCGTGAGCGTCTGGTCAAGCTGTACAAGGAAATTCGCGGGGAATCGCCGCCCAAGGGCATGCTGCCCTTCTCGGCAGACTGGTTCCTGACGTGGTCGCCGAACATCCACTCGTCGATCTTCCTGAACATTTACCGTTTTCTGGGTGAGAACAGCCGCAGCACGGGTGTGCGCCGCCTGATCTCGGCCTACAAGCTGTACCAGGAACACATTCACGTTCACGAGCAGGAAGAAGTGCTTTCCATCACCCGTGCGTGGATGATGCTGAAGTTCTTCGAGGGGAAGATGCTGCACACCGTGAAGTGCACGCGCTGCACGGGCCACTTTGTGGCCCACGCAGAAGACCTGCACCATGGTTTTGTGTGCGGCGTATGCCAGCCGCCTTCACGCGCAGGCAAGAAAAAGCGCGTGGCTGGCCAGGTAGATGCGGTCGCAGACAAGACGATCGACGCCTGAGCAGTACGAAACGGGAACGCGGGACACGGGACGCACGGGAATGCCTGCTGGGGAATGACGGGAAATACGGGAACACAACAACAATAGCCGGCCAGTTCGGCACATAACAAGACAGTACAGAGCACAGAACACAGAGCAGGAACAGCACAGGGGCTCAGACAGGACAGAAGGGGAAGGGGGTAGGCCGGTCGCCGCGCAAGCAGCTGACCGGCATTTTTTTTGCCGCCGCGCGTGAAGGAAGGGACGGAAAGCAATTTCCGTCCCTTTTTTCTTTCATTCGGCTTGATTTGCCTCGTTTTTCGGGTCTTTCCGGAGCGGCATGACGCTCAAGCCGCCCGTTTTGATGCCGTTCTTGGTGAAGAGGGGCGCGGCACAACGATTTTCAGTTGTCCTCAAGCGCCCGTCCTTGCAGCAAAACCCGGCGCCAAGCCTTCAGTAAACCGGGGCGATGCCGTTATTCCCCCTTGTATTGATCGCAGGATCGCCAATTCAGGAGTTCGCCCAGTGTTAGTCGCCATCGGTTACATCGTGATTCTCGCCTCGGTGTTCGGCGGCTACATGCTGGCCGGGGGGCACCTCGGGCCCCTGTTCCAGCCGACTGAGCTGCTGATCATCTTCGGTGCCGGCATTGGCGCCTTTGTGGTCGGCAACGACAAGAAGGCCATCAACGCCACGGTCAAGGCCATTCCGGGCTTGTTCAAGGGCTCGAAGTACACCAAGGCGCTCTATATGGAAGTGATGGCGCTGCTGTATGTGGTGCTGTCCAAGATCCGTCGTGAGGGGATGATGTCGATCGAAGCCGACATCGAAGCCCCGCACGAGAGCACGCTGTTTGCCAACTACCCCGCCATTCAGGCTGACCACCACGCGCTGGATTTCATCTGCGACTACCTGCGCCTGATGGTGGGCGGCAACCTGAATCCATTCCAGATCGAAGCGCTGATGGATCAGGAAATCGACACCCACCACCACGAAGCCGAACAACCGGCCCGCATCATCACCAAGGTGGGCGACGCCATGCCGGCCTTCGGCATCGTGGCCGCGGTGATGGGCGTGGTGCACACCATGGGCTCGGTCGGCCTGCCGCCGGCGGAGCTGGGCAAGCTGATCGCCTCGGCGCTGGTCGGCACCTTCCTCGGCATCTTGCTGGCGTACGGCTTCATCGGGCCGCTGGGCTCACTGCTGGAGCAGCGCGCCGAAGAATCGACCAAGTTATTCCAGTGCATCAAGGTGACGCTGCTGGCCAGCATGAACGGTTACGCCCCGGCGATTGCCGTGGAGTTCGGCCGCAAGGTGCTGTTCTCGACCGAGCGCCCCTCGTTTGCCGAGCTGGAAGACCACGTGCGCGGCGCCAAGACGGCCTAGCGATGAACCACGATTTCAAGAGCGCGGCCAATGAGCCGTGCCATTAACGACGCAGTACTGACCGACGGGAACGGACCATGAGCAAGTCCAGCACACCGACCTTCATTGTCATCCGGCGCAACAAGAAGGCCGCACACGGCCACCATGGTGGTGCGTGGAAGATCGCCTACGCCGACTTCGTGACTGCGATGATGGCGTTCTTCCTGCTGATGTGGCTGCTCAGCTCGGTCACCAAGGCCGAGCTGTCGTCGGTGGAAACGTATTTCCGCACGCCGCTGAAGGTGGCGCTGTTTGGCGGCGCCGGTTCGGGCGATCAGTCCAGCATCCTGAACGGCAGCCCGGCGATCAAGCAGAACATGCCGCAGCCGAATCCGAGCCCAAGTCCGACGGTGCAGCGCCAGCGCAACATTCGCGACGAGTCCGACGATGCCGCGCTGAACAAGCTCAAGCAGAAGATTGCCGAGATGGTCGAGACCAACCCGGTGATGAGCCAGTTCAAGCACCAGTTGTTGATCGACATGACCAGCGAAGGACTGCGCATCCAGATCGTCGACCAGCAGAACCGCCCGATGTTTGCCAACGCCAGCGCCGAGGTGCAGCCGTACATGCGCACCATCCTGCGTGAGCTGGGTTCGGCACTCAACGATGTGCCCAACCCGATCAGCCTGTCGGGCCACACCGACGCCACGCAATACGCCACCCAGAACGGCTACAGCAACTGGGAACTGTCGGCCGACCGCGCCAATGCGTCGCGCCGCGAGCTGATTGCGGGCGGCATGAAGCCCGAGAAAGTGAGTCGCGTGGTGGGCCTGGAAGCATCGGTGCCGTTGGACAAGACCAACGCATTCAACCCGATCAACCGTCGTATCAGCATCGTCGTGCTCAACGCACGGGCCGCTGAAGCCGTCCGTTCGGGCGGGATCGAGCCGGTGGCCGACTTGCGCAACGACGGTAAAGACACGCTGCCCGATGCAGCAGCACGTGCAACAGGAGCGGCCGCGGTTGGTGCAGATGCGGCTGCTCCGGCCAAGCCATAAGCGCCCAGGGGGAGAAAGTAGCCAATGAGCGAGAAACACATTCTGGTGGTGGACGACTCAACCTCGATCCGCCGCATGATCGCCGCGTGCCTGCGCGAGTGCGGCTTTGCCGTGACGGAAGCCGCAGACGGCGCTGCCGCGCTGGAGGTCGTGCGCAAGCAGACCGATGGCCCTCACCACCTTGTGATTACCGATCAGGTGATGCCTGCAATGGACGGCCTCACCCTGATCCGCGCGCTGCGATCGCTGCCGGCCTATGCCGGCACACCGATCCTGATGCTGACCACCGAGGCAGACGGCACGATCCGCGAGCAGGCGCGTGCCGCTGGTGCAACGGGCTTCCTGCCCAAGCCGTTCGACCCCGATGGCCTGACGGATTCCGTCATGCAGTTGTTTGAATGGCATGCGCAGACCCACGGGTCAGCATCCACGCATTCCACGCATTAACGTCAGAGACCACAACATGAACCTCGACCTTAGCCAGTTTTTCGGCGCCTTCTTCGAAGAAGCGGAAGAGCTGCTCGTCGACATGGAGCGGCTGCTGCTCAATCTCGATGTCGCCAACCCTTCTTCTGATGATCTGAACGCCATCTTCCGCTGCGCGCACTCCATCAAGGGCGGTGCCGCAACTTTCGGTTTTACCCACATGACGGAACTCACGCATGTGGCGGAATCGATTTTGGACCGCGCCCGCACCGGTACCCTGCAGTTGCGCGAGAACATGGTGGATGCCTTCCTGGAAACGAAAGACGTGTTGAAAAGCCAACTTGATGCCTACCGGCAAGAGCACCCCATCGATACGGCCACGCTCGAATACATGGTGGCCAAGCTCAACAGCCTGGCTGCCGAGGATGGCGCCACAGCAGCACAGCCAGCGCCGGTAGCGCCTGTCGCTGCATCGGCTCCGGCGGCTGTCGAACCCGTTGCGGTGGCACCCGCTGTGGCGGAGGCACCGGCCGCTGCACCGGCAGTGGCCATCGACGGTGGCCTGGACATCAAGCTGATCGACGTCTCCAACGAAGACTGCGAGCTGATCGTCACCGAACTCAAGCACCTGGGCACCCTGGTGAGCCACGTGCGCACCGGCCGCAACAGCGACATCGTGCTGCAGAGCACCTGCACTGCCGACGACATCATCGCGGTGAGTTGCTTCATCATCGATGCCGACCAGATCGTCATCACGCCGCACGTGGGTGGTGGTGCTCCGGCAGCGGTGGCCGCTGCGGCGCCGGTGGTGGAAGCACAGGTTGCCGCCCCGACGCCTGCCGCCGCGCAAACCGAAGTGCATGCTCCGGCTGCCAATGAAATCGCTCCGGCCGCTCCGGCCGCCGCCGTGCCAATGCCGTCGCGTCCCGCTGCCGCAGAAAAGCCGGCAGTGGCTGCCGAAACGTCGATTCGCGTGGGTGTGGAAAAGGTCGACCAGCTCATCAACCTGGTGGGCGAGCTCGTCATCACGCAGGCCATGCTGGCGCAGACCGCGTCTTCGTTCGACCCGGTGTTGAACGAACGTCTGTTTGCCGGCCTGTCGCAGCTCACGCGCAACGCACGCGATCTGCAGGAAGCTGCCATGTCCATCCGCATGATGCCGATGGACTACGTGTTCAACCGCTTCCCGCGTCTGGTGCGCGACCTGGCGCACAAGCTGGGCAAGCAGGTCGAACTGTCGACGTTCGGCAAATCGACCGAACTGGACAAGGGCCTGATCGAACGCATCATCGATCCGCTCACGCACCTGGTGCGCAACAGCCTGGATCACGGCATCGAACTGCCCGAGGCCCGCGTGGCTGCCGGCAAGGATGCCACCGGCCAATTGCTGCTCTCTGCTGCCCACCAGGGCGGCAACATCGTCATCGAGGTAAGTGACGACGGCCAGGGCCTGAATCGCGACAAGATTCTGAAGAAGGCCCGCGAGCGCGGCCTGCCCGTGTCGGACAACATGACCGACGACGAGATCAACCAGCTCATCTTCGCGCCGGGCTTCTCCACCGCCGACCAGGTGACGGACGTGTCCGGCCGCGGCGTGGGCATGGACGTGGTCAAGCAGAACATCCAGTCGATGGGCGGCTACGTCGAGATCCAGTCGCAGAAGGGCAAGGGCACGACCATCCGCATCGTGCTGCCGCTCACGCTGGCCATTCTGGACGGCATGTCGGTCAAGACCGGCGAAGAAGTGTTCATTCTGCCGCTGTCGTGCGTGGCCGAATCGCTGCAGCCGCGTCCGGAAGACATCAAGGCGGTGCCCGGCGGCGGACGCCTGCTCAAGGTGCGCAACGAATACCTGACGCTGGTGCCGATGTACGAGCGCTTCCGCATTACGCCGTCGCTGCCCGATCCGTCGGAAGGCATCGTCGTCATCCTGGATTCGGAAGGCAAGAAGATCGCCCTGCAGATTGATGAGCTGGTCGGCCAGCAACAAGTGGTGGTCAAGAACCTGGAGACCAACTACCGCCGGGTGCCTGGCATTTCGGGGGCAACCATTCTGGGCGATGGCAGCGTGGCGCTGATCGTTGATGTGTCGGCGCTCATGCGCGAGGCCCGAGAAGGGCGGTCGGGCCATTCAGAAAACGCCATGCGTGCCGTTACTGGCGAGAAGCAAGAGATGGCGCAGGCACCGGGTGGTCGGTTCTCGACCGAGGCGATGGCCGCCGCATAAGCGCCACGCCGTGCTGTGTGGGATCAGTCGCCAGACAACGAATTCAATCTAGTGGCCCGACGGGGCCGAGGGGAGCCGCAATGGAAGTCAAGGAACATGCGATCGGTGAGGAAACCGGCGGGGAGGAGTACCTGGCCTTCACCCTGGGTCGCGAAGAGTACGGCATCGATATCCTGAAAGTGCAGGAGATCCGTGGCTACGAGACCGTCACGCGCATTGCCAATGCACCCGACTTCATCAAGGGGGTGATCAACCTGCGCGGCATCATCGTGCCGATCGTTGATCTGCGTATCAAGTTCCAGCTCGACCGCGTGGAGTACAACCAGTACACCGTGGTCATCATCCTGAACCTGAGGGACCGCGTGGTCGGCATCGTGGTGGATGGCGTGTCGGACGTGCTGACGCTGCAAAGCCAGCAGATCAAGCCGGCGCCTGAGTTCTCGGGCGCGCTGGATACGGAATACATCCGTGGCCTGGGCTCGATCGACGAACGCATGCTGATCCTGGTGGACATCGAGCGCCTGCTGATGTCGGCCGACATGGCGCTGTGCGACGAGGCCGAAGCCGCTTAAGCACAGCGGATCAGTTTGGCCGGGGTGCGCAAGTGCGCCCGGCAGGCGACAAGACACCTTGCGGCGGGCGCTCAAATGCCCGCCGTATCACAGGTGCGGCGCTGAAAGGGGAGGGAAATCCATGTTCAGCAGAATGACCATCCGGCTCCGGTTGGGGCTGATGATGGCGGGCATTGGTGTGCTTGCCGTCATCGTGGGTGTGACGGGCCTTGTCGGCATGCGTCACGCCAATACACGCTTGCAGGACACGTACGCCGTGCAACTGGCGGGTGCTGTGGCATTGGCCGACTCCGATTCCAACCTGCTGAGCTTTCGCATCGTGCTGGATCGCGCAGCCATGGCGCCTGGTGCGCCCGGCATGGACAAGACGATCGAGCGCGCCAGGATGTTTCTCGGCCAATCCGATGCGGCCTGGAAGCGCTACCGCGCGCTGCCGACTTCATCGGAGGCGCGCAAGCTGGCCGACGAAGCCGATGGGTTGCGCAACACCTTCGTGCGCGATGGCGCCGAGGTGCTGATGCGCGCTATTCAGGCCGATGACCAGACGACCATCACCAAGACGGTGATGGATGTGATGCCGGCCCTGTATCGCCCACTGGGCGACAAGGTGGTGGCGCTCAACCGCATGCAGCTGGCGGCTGCCAAGTCTGGCTATGAAGACGGCCAGCGTGAGCACGCCAGTCTGAGCGCGCTGACGACCGGTCTGTTGCTGGGCGGCATCGTGGTGGGCGGGTTGCTGACGTGGGCGTTGCGCCGCTCGATCACGCTGCCGCTGACGCGTGCCATCGAACAGGCGGAACACATCACGCAGGGCGATCTCACACACAGCATCCAGGTGAACCGTGCGGATGAAACCGGCCGCCTGCTGATGGCCCTGCAGCGTATGCAGGAGAGTCTGCAGAAGATGGTGGCGCAGGTGCGCTCGGGTTCTGATTCGATTGCCAGCGCCACCCAGCAGATCAGCGCGGGCAATGTGGACCTGTCACAGCGCACCGAGCAGCAAGCCTCGTCGCTGGAGCAGACCGCGTCGAGCATGGAGCAGCTCACGAGCATCGTGAAGCAAAACGCCGACAACGCCCGGCAGGCCAGCACACTGGCCGGCAACGCGTCGGACATCGCTGTGAAAGGCGGCGAGGTGGTGGGCCGGGTGGTGGACACCATGGCGGGCATCAACGAAAGCAGCAAGAAGATCGCCGACATCATCGGCGTGATTGAAGGGATTGCCTTCCAGACCAACATCCTCGCGCTGAATGCGGCTGTGGAAGCGGCCCGTGCGGGTGAGCAGGGCCGCGGCTTTGCGGTGGTGGCGGGCGAGGTGCGCAGCCTGGCGCAGCGCTCGGCCACGGCAGCCAAGGAGATCAAGGAACTCATCAGCGATTCGGTGGGCCGCGTTGAAAACGGCACCACGCTGGTGGCGGAAGCTGGCAGCGTGATCGACGAAGTGGTGGTGGCCGTCAAGCGCGTGACCGACATCATGGGCGAGATCAGTTCGGCATCAGACGAACAGAGTGCGGGCATCGAGCAGGTCAACCAGGCCGTCAATCGCATGGATGAGGGTACGCAACAGAACGCTGCGCTGGTGGAGCAGGCGGCTGCGGCGGCCATGTCGCTGCAGGAACAGGCCGACGGACTGCGTCAGGCGGTGGCCGTGTTCCGCACGCATGCCAGCACGCCAATCGAACCGGCTCGGCCGGTTGCGAGCGTGCCGCGCGTGGCTAAGCCGGCTGTGGTGAAACCGGCGGCGCGCCGTGCGGCAACCAAGGTTGCGCCGGCCCGTAAAACGCCTGCCCTTGTGCAGCAGACCAACGAACAACCCAAACCGGCCGTTGTGGAAGCGGCCGTGAGCGAACAACAACGCGTGCGCCCCGCAGCGGCCAGATCGACAACGTCGGCGGCTGTTCAAGCGCCCAAGTTGGAAACGCCCAAGCTCGTTGCCGCAGGCGGCGACGATAGCGACTGGGAAACCTTTTAACCATGTATGCACGGGATCTTCGCTGCTCGCGAAAGCTCTCTCGTGTGTGTTTGTGGTGTGCAGCCTGCCCTTCGGGGCAGGTTTTTTTTTGCCTGGGCAAGTCGTGCCGGCTGACGTTGGGGCGATCCCCCTCTGAAGTGGCATGACCCCGAGGCGGTTCTAAAGAGCCGTCCCCCAAGGGCCGATAGCGGTTACAGGGGCATATAAAAAAGAGAGGTAGACAACATGGGTTGGATCAAGCGTTTGCCGGTGTCCACGGTGCTGACCGGCGGATTCCTGATCGTGGCCGCCATGGGCGCGGCCATCGGCGGGTTGGGTATTTACACGATCACGCAGTTGACGCGCGCCAGCGATGAACTGGCGCAGAAGCAGATGCGCGCCATCACTCAGATGGGCAGCGCGGCCAACAGCCTTGCTCACGCCAGTCGTGCGCAGACGGCACTGTTGATTGCGACCACGCTCAATGAGCGCAAGGCGTTGAGCGGTGAGATCAACGCGAGCATGCAGCGCCTGAAAGACGGCGTGGAGAACGTGCGTCCGCAGTTCGTATCGGACGAAGGCAAGAAGATGATCCGCGAGGTGGATGCCATCTACCCCGTCTGGAGCAAGCGCATGACGGACTTCGTCGCGCTGATGGACAGGCAGGGCCTGGACCCGACCCAGTTCGACAGCCGCGTCACGGCAGAGAACGTAGGCCTGCTGGACGACACCGCAGCCTTTGAGAAGACGCTCGACAAGATGGTCAAGCGCATGGAGGACGTCTCTGCGGCGTCTACCGCCCGCGCCCGTGAAGATGCGCAACGCTCGCGCCTGTTGATGATCGTGATGGCGGGTGTGGGCGCCGTGCTGGGCATTGTGCTGGGCATCGTCATCGCACGCCGGCTGTCGCGCCAGCTGGGCGGTGAGCCGTCATACGCCGCCGACGTTGCCCGCCGCATTGCCGCAGGGGATCTGGCTGTGCAGGTGCAAACTCGCCCCGGCGATCGGGACAGCATGCTCTTCGCCATGTCGCAGATGCAGCAGCAGCTGACTGGCACCATCAGCAACATCAAGAGCTCGGCGGATTCAATTGCCAGTGCCACCAAGCAGATCGCAGCAGGCAATGCCGATCTTTCCCAACGCACCGAAGAGCAGGCCAGCTCGCTGGAGGAAACCGCCTCCAGCATGGAAGAGCTGACCAGCATCGTGAAGCAGAACGCCGACAACGCCCGTCAGGCCAGCGCACTGGCCGGCAGCGCATCGGACATTGCCGTCAAGGGCGGCCAGGTGGTGGGCCGCGTGATCGAAACGATGTCGGGCATCAACGCCAGCAGCAAGAAGATTGCGGACATCATCGGCGTGATCGAGGGCATCGCCTTCCAGACCAACATCCTGGCGCTGAACGCCGCCGTGGAAGCCGCCCGTGCAGGTGAGCAGGGGCGCGGCTTCGCCGTGGTGGCGGGGGAGGTGCGCAGCCTCGCGCAGCGCTCGGCCACGGCAGCCAAGGAAATCAAGGAGCTGATCGGCGATTCCGTCGGCCGCGTACGCAACGGCTCCGCCCTGGTGACGGAGGCGGGCGGGGTGATCGAAGAGGTGGTGGTGGCCGTCAAGCGCGTGACGGACATCATGGGCGAGATTTCTGCGGCATCGGATGAGCAAAGCTCCGGCATCGAGCAGGTCAACCAGGCCGTCAATCAGATGGACGAAGTGACCCAACAGAATGCTGCGCTGGTCGAGCAGGCGGCTGCCGCTGCGCTGTCGCTGGAAGAGCAGGCGCAACTGCTGCGCACCGCAGTATCGGCGTTCCGTACGGACGAGTCTGCTGAACTGGCGGCACCCGTGGTGCCACATCTGCCGGCCGAGCCCGCCAAGCCTGCAGTGCGCAGTGAGGTTCACCCGGGGGGCAAGACGCAGGTTGTGCGTTCCGTGGCCCGCGCGATTGCTTCTCGCAAATCGGGGCAAGCGGCCAAGACGGCGCCGGCTGCGGTGGCTGCTGACGCTTCGGCCCCAGCCGAAGCACCCGCCGTTGCGCTGGATCAAGGCGGAAAAGCGCCCCAGGAAGCACATTCTTCGGTTGCACCCGTGGTGGCAGCCGCAGTTTCGGTGGCCGTTGCAGCACCAGCCCTCAAGCTGTCCGCTGCTTCTGCCGATGATGATGAATGGAGCACCTTCTGACGCCAGCACCTCGCCAGCATTACCAGCAACATCTGCGGCGTGGCACCAGAAGCCCGGTGCCCGCCAATCGACTGAAAGCGGGCGCCAAGACTCGCGCAATTACGGGGTAGTTATTCAATGGCACAAACGGCACAAACCTTGGCGCCAGTTTCGCCGACGCTCGCGTCGCGTGAGTTTTCGTTTACCGCGGCAGATTTCGCCCGCATTCGCGACCTGATCTATCGCCGCGTCGGCATTTCGCTGTCCGATCGCAAGAGCGAGATGGTCTACAGCCGCTTGGCTCGCCGCCTGCGCGTGGTCAACCTCGGCTCGTTCCGCGAGTACCTGGATGCGCTGGAACACGGCCATCTGCCTGATGAGTGGGAAGCCTTTACCAACGCGCTCACCACCAACCTGACCGCATTCTTCCGCGAGCAGCATCACTTTCCGCTCCTGGCCGAGCACGCCAAGGCCAAGCGCACGCCGTTTACCGTGTGGTGCTCGGCCTCGTCGACCGGCGAGGAGCCGTACTCGATCGCCATTACCCTGGCCGAGACGTTTGGCACGATGTCGCCGGGCCAGGTGAGCGTGGTCGCGTCCGATGTGGATACCAATGCACTGGCGCGTGCCCGCGCCGGCATCTATCCGATGGAGCGCGTCGCGGCGCTGTCCTCCGATCGCCTGAAAAAGTATTTCCTGCGCGGCACCGGCAAGCAGGAGGGCTACGCACGTGTGCGCCCCGAGCTGCAGGCCATGATCGACTTCCGCCAGATCAACCTGCTCGACCGTGATTGGCCGTTACAGCAGAAGTTTGACGTGATCTTCTGCCGCAACGTGATGATCTATTTCGATAAGCCCACGCAGGCCAAGATCCTCGAGCACTTCATTGACGTGATGAAGCCCGACGGCCTGCTGTTTGCCGGCCATTCGGAGAGCTTCCTGCAGGTGACCCGCGCGTGGTCGCTGCGCGGCAAGACCGTGTACGAAATCGCGCCTGAACTGCGCGCGAAGATGACGGGGGCGAAATGATCGAACTCGGCAAGAAAGCAAACGCACACGCAACCTTGCGCACCGCCGCCGACACCGTGCGCAGCGACAGCGGCATGACCGTCGGTGCCATGGCCACGCTCGCGCAATCGGCTGCCAGCACGCACGCCTACTACGACACCACCTTCAGCCGCCGTGCCATGAAGGTGCTGCCCGGCGAGTACTACGTCACCACTGAAGACCTGATGCTGGTAACGGTGCTCGGCTCGTGCGTCTCGGCCTGCGTGCGCGACAAGATTCTCGGTATTGGCGGGATGAACCACTTCATGCTGCCCTCGCGCAACGAGGGGGAATCGATCCTGTCGCCCTCCATGCGCTATGGCACGCACGCCATGGAAGTGCTGCTCAACCAGCTCTACAAGGCCGGTGCCCGGCGCGAGCACCTGGAGATCAAGGTGTTTGGCGGCGCCGCCGTCCTGGCCGGCATGAGCACGCTGGACGTGGGCGAGCGCAACGGCAAGTTCGTGCTCGAATTCCTGCGCAACGAAGGGCTGGCGGTGGCCGCCAAGGACCTCTTCGACGTGCATCCGCGCAAGGTGTACTTCGTGCCGTCCACCGGCCAGATCATGGTGCGCAAGCTGCGCTCGCAAAGCTCCGCCGCCGAGCTGGACAGCGAAGCCCAATACGCCAGCAAGCTGTCGAAGTCCATTGCGACGAAGCCCACTTCGCGCCTGCAACTGTTTACGTAATTCCTGACCTTGCCCCCGAAAATATGAACGACAAACGCAAGATTCAGGTGCTGTGCATCGACGATTCCGCACTGATCCGCAGCATCCTGAAGGAGATCATCAACAGCCAGCCCGACATGGAGGTGGTGGGCGTGGCGCCGGACCCGATCATCGCGCGCGACCTCATCAAACAGACCAATCCGGATGTGCTGACGCTGGACGTCGAAATGCCGAAGATGGACGGCCTCGACTTCCTGGAAAAGCTCATGCGCCTGCGCCCGACGCCGGTGGTCATGATCTCCTCGCTGACCGAGCGCGGCTCGGAAGCCACGCTGCGTGCGCTGGAGTTGGGCGCGGTGGACTTCGTTGCCAAGCCCAAGCTGGGCATGCGCGACGGCATGAACGAATACGCCGACCAGATTGCCGACAAAATTCGTGCGGCGGCACGTGCGCGGCTGCGCCCGCGTACGGCGGCGCCCGCGGCCCACACAACCGCTGCGTCCCACGGCGCACACGTTCGCGCGGAGCACGCGCCTGCTGCCCCGGTGGCGCCGGCACAGGCCCGTACCCATTTCTCGTCGACGGAAAAGCTCATCATCGTGGGCGCGTCCACCGGCGGCACCGAGGCCATCAAGGATTTCCTGCTGGAAATGCCCCCTGATTGCCCCGGCATCCTGATCGTGCAGCACATGCCGGCGGGGTTCACCACCTCGTTTGCCAAGCGGCTCGATGGCCTGTGCCGCATCCGCGTGAAAGAAGCCGTGCACGGTGAACGTGTGCTGCCCGGCCACGCCTATATTGCCCCGGGCGACATGCACCTGTCGCTGGGCCGCAGCGGCGCCAACTACGTCACCGAGCTGGACCAGGGGCCGCCGGTCAACAGGCACCGCCCGGCGGTGGACGTGCTGTTCCGATCGGCAGCGCGCAACGCCGGGGCCAACGCGCTGGGCGTGATCCTGACAGGCATGGGTAAGGATGGCGCGGCCGGCATGCTGGAAATGCGCAACGCGGGCGCGTATAACGTCGCCCAGGACGAGGCCTCGTGCGTGGTCTACGGCATGCCCAAGGAAGCCGTGGCCCACGGCGGCGTGCACGAAGTCCTGCCGCTGTCGCAGATCGGCCCGCACGTGCTGGCCAAGCTGTCTGCACACGGTCGTGTGACGCGTGTGTAACTGGCACGATCCTGGCCCTGTGATGCACGCCGTACAACGTGTACGGCCGTGCTTCCCGGGCCAACCCCGGGTTGCCGGCTACGGATCGTGAACGGGTTCTCGCCCGCGAGGGGCCGGCCGATCAGGTCTGTGCTCAAGAATTGGCTCCAGGCGCCGATAACTCTGCCTAGGAAGCCCGAAACCCCCCAATTCAGTTAGTTTGCGGAGATTGTGTCCATGGACAAGAGCCAGTACCGATTCCTCGTCGTCGACGATTTCCCGACGATGCGCCGGATCGTGCGTAACCTGCTCAAGGAACTCGGTTTTGCCAACGTCGACGAGGCCGAAGACGGCGCCGCCGGCCTGGCCAAGGTCAAGGAAGGCCGTTTCGATTTCGTGATCTCGGACTGGAACATGCCCAACATGGATGGCCTGCAGATGCTGCAGAGCATCCGAGGCGACGCCAACCCGGTCATCAGCAAGCTGCCGGTGCTGATGGTGACGGCCGAAGCCAAGAAGGAAAACATCATTGCTGCCGCCCAGGCAGGCGCCAACGGCTACGTGGTCAAGCCCTTTACCGCTGCCACGCTGGACGAAAAGCTGGGCAAGATTTTCGAGAAGATCGAAAAGGGGGCGTGATGAGCGAGATGCATGATGGCGCGCATTCCGGCACCCAAGCGCCAGCCACCGAAGGTGTGGATCACGCCGACATGCCGGAGATGCTCCAGCGCATCGGCCACCTCACGCGCATGTTGCGTGAAAGCATGCGCGAGCTGGGCCTGGACAAAGGTGTGGAGAAGGCTGCATCGGCCATTCCCGACGCGCGTGACCGCCTGAACTACATCGCCAACATGACCGAGCAGGCGGCCACCCGCGTGCTCAACGCCATCGATGCGGCACGCCCCGTGCAAGACGCGCTGGAATCCGACGCCGAGGCGCTGGTCAACCGCTGGCAATCGTGGATGGACCGCCAACTGGGCGATGAGGAAATCCGCGAGCTGGTCGGCCAGACCAACGGCTTCTTGCGCAGCGTTCCGGAAAAGACGCGCGACACCAACCAGCAGCTCATGGAAATCCTGATGGCTCAGGATTTTCAGGATCTGACCGGCCAGGTGATCAAGAAGGTGCTGGATGTCGTGCAACTGATCGAAAGTCAGTTGGTTGGCATCCTGTTGGAGAACGCGCCTGAGCATCTGCGCACGGAAGCATCGTCGACGTCGCTGCTGAATGGCCCGCAGATCAACCCGGACCACCCGGACGTGGTCGGTAGCCAGGAACAGGTGGACGACCTGTTGGAAAGCCTCGGCTTCTGAGATCGGGTGACGAATCGGCTGCCAAGGCTCCCCGTTTGCTGCCAGCGCCCGCCACTTTGGCGGGCGTTTTCGTTTCCGGGGCCGTACTCAGTCGCGCAGAATCGTCCGGAACCCGATGTGCGCAGCAGGCAGGTCGGCCTCCTGCGCCTCACGCGCCGAGGCCCGATAGCGCACGCAAAAATCCGGTGAGCACAGGAACGAGCCCCCCTTGATCACCGTCGGCCGGTTCGGCTGGTTGCTGTTCTGGCCGAAGCGCTGTGGCTGGTCCAACACAGCCACCGCACGGGTGTCGCCATTTGCGTGCGACTGATGCGGGCCGGTGTAGGCATCGCGCGTCCATTCCCACACGTTGCCGATCATGTCGTACAGCGCGAAGCCGTTGGCGGCATAGCAGCCGACCGGGCCAATGCCGGCGTGGCCGTCCTCCGCCGTGTCGAGCACGGGGAAGATGCCCTGCCAGTAGTTGGCGCCGGGTTTGCCATTGCCGTCTCGCGGAGCCGTCTCCAGGTCGGCACCGTCCTGCCCGGCCTTGCCGGCGTATTCCCATTCCGCTTCGGTGGGCAGGTCGCGGCCGAGCCAGTGTGCGTAGGCCAGCGCATCGGCTTGGGTGACACGCGTTACGGGCTGGTTATCGACATCGATGAGCTTGCTGTCCGGCCCGGTCGGGTGTCGCCAGTCCGCGCCCTTCACCCAGCGCCACCACGCGTACGGGCGCGCCTGCAGTTCTGCCGTGTCCGGCACGTGGAAGACCACCGCGCCACCCTGGCGTTCGGCGTCGGTCACGTACCCGGTGGTAGCGACGAAGGTGGCGAACTGCGCGTTGGTCACCTCGGTCTGGTCGATCCAGAAGCCGCTCACGCGCGTCTTGCCAGCGCCTTGGGCGGGGCGTTCGTCCGGATAACCCAGCGTGGTGCCGAAGGTGAAGCTGCCACTGCTCACATGCACCATGCCGGCCCGCGTGTCCTGGCGCCAGCCTGGCGGTAGACCCGCGTAGTGGGCGCAGGCGTTTGCGGTGCCCAGCGGCGGGCGTGGCGTGGTGTGCGCGCCGACCACGTTGGCTGCGCGTGCCGCCATGTTGCCGCCGGCTGGGTGCAGCAGCACGGTGCCGGCTGCTGCCAGCGCCGCGCCCGCCAGCACCCAGCGCACGCGCCTGGTGCTATGAACGGCGCCCATCAGTAGAACCCGCGCGGGCGCAGTGGCTCCACACCGCCAACGCTGCGCATGTAGTCCTGCCATTGCTGGTACAGCGTGGCCGCCACATCCGGATATTGCGCGGATACGTCTGTCGTCTCGCCGCGGTCCTTGGAGATATCGAAGAGCTGCCAGTGGCCATCCGCAACGCCCAGCGGCGGTTCCGTCCACAGCGCTTTCCAGCGGCCGTCTGCACTGCGCAGGTAGGCGCGGCCGTACGACTCGTCACCGAAGGGCTGGGTGTGGATCGGGCCAGCATCGGCGGACTGTTTGATCGACGCCAGCAGCGACACCCCCGTCACCGGATACACCGCGCGGTTGCCGTATTGCACCTTGCCCTTGTTCTGGTCGACACCGTTGCCATCCACGGCCGGTTGCGCCGGTGTGCTGGGCGGTGCGATGCCGGCCACGGCCAGGAAGGTGGCGGTGTTGTCCGTCACGTGCGTAAAACGCGTGATGGGCGGCAGCGCCTGCGTCTGGCCCGGCAGGCGCACGATGGCCGGCACGGAAACACCGCCTTCAGCCGCATGCCCCTTGACCAGATTGAACGGCGTGGCGCTCACCTCGGCCCAGCGCAGGCCGTATTGCAGGCGTTGCGCGTTGGCCTGGCCGTTGTCGGTGCCGAGCTTGGAGTAGACCGGGTCGGTGGCGTTGGCTTCATCCGTGGCTTTCGGGTCGGCGCCCGAGTCGATCGGCCAGCCTTCCGCACCGTTGTCCGACTGGAACATGATGAAGGTGTTGTCGTACTCGCCAATGTCTTTCAGGTGCTGGATCAGCAGGCCGATGTTGTAGTCGAGGTTCTCGACCATGCCGGCGTAGATCTCCATGTAGCGCGCCTGCGCCTTGCGCTCCAGCGGCGTGAGGTCGCTCCACTTCTTGTTGACGTAGCCGGGGCCGTAGTCGGTATAGCCCTGCGCGGGGCCGTGGTTGGCGTTGATGTAGCGCGCGTTGGCCGTGCCGTTGTTGGGCGAGGCGGGCGAGCGCGCGGTCGTGCCGGGCAGGCCGGCAAACGGGGTGAAGTCGGCCGGGATTAGCCCCGCCGCCTTCTGTCGCGCAATGCGTGCGTTGCGGATGGCGTCGTAGCCCGCGTCATAGCGGCCGGCGTACTTGTGCAGCCACGGGTCCGGCACCTGCAGCGGCCAGTGCGGCGAGGTATAGGCCGCATAGGCGAAGAACGGTTTGCCGTCGCCCTTGTGCGAGTCGATGTAGCTGATCAGCTTCTGTGTGTAGAAGTCCGTCGAATAGAACACCGCCGGGCTGCCGCCGGTGCCACCCGGTTGCCCAGGCTGGCCGGGCTGCACGTAGACGCCGTCTTCCGTGTAGTTCTTGGCGTTGGCGTTCTCATGCCCGAAGTGGTTGCTGGCCGCGCCCGGCAGCAGCGCATACGAGCGCTCAAAGCCCCATTGGTCGGGCGTCTTGCCCAGGTTGGCGGCGCTGCCCGGAATACCGTTGCCCAGGTGCCACTTGCCGGCCATGTAGGTGTGATAACCGTCGTCCTTGAGCAGTTGCGCAACCGACAGCGAGCGGTCGTTCAGATACCCCTCGTAGCCCGGCAGGCCGGCGCGCTCGTCGTTGGGCGCGCCCATGGTGCCTTCGCCGACGAGGTGGTGATCGGTGCCCGAGATGAGCATCGCGCGCGTGATGGCACAGACGGTGCCGGCGTGATGGTTGGTCAGCAGCCGGCCCGATTGCACCAGCGCATCGAGGTTGGGCGTGTCGATCTCCCCGCCCATGGCATGGATGTCGGAATAGCCGAGGTCGTCGGCCATGATGTAGAGGATGTTGGGCTTGCGCGCAGGCGTGGTGGGCTGCGTGGGCGTGCTGCTGTCGGCCACGGTACCGGCAGATGTACCGGGCGGCGAATCACTGCCGCAGGCAGTGAGTGTGGCAATGGCGCCAGCAAGCAGCGCAGCCAGCGCACGTTGATGCAAGGGCAAGGCAGGGGAGATGGCTCGGTCGGGTGACATGACGGTTGGTCCGTTCTGGTTTGAAAAGAACGGGTCATGCTATGGACGCGCCCTGCATAAGGCCACGAAGTTTTCCGCAGGTCGATATGACGCCGTGAGCGTCTTGCTGCTGCGGTGCAGGCGTGCGGCGCGATTGCGAACCGCACGTCTGCTCAGTCCTGCGTCAGTTGCGGGCCTGCTGGGATACCTGCGACACGATCTGCCCCGCCGCGCTGTAGCTCGTGTTCAGGTAGATCTTCGAGAACGAGTGCCCCAGCGCATCCGACAGCGGGTGCCAGCCGATCGAGTAGTTGGCGGGCAGCACCGTCTGCACCAGGCTCAATGCGCCGATCACCGTATCGGAATGCGACGTCAGATAGGTCGACCCCGGCAGTTGATAGCGCGCCGCATTCCCCACGTTGACCGCGCTGATCCTGCCTTGCGCCTGGTCCGGCCCCGTCACCAGCAGGTTGATCTCGAAGTTGGTGTACAGCGTGCCCTGCGAATGGCCGACCAGCACGACCTTGCGCTGCGCCTTCAGATAGTTGCGGTACTGGTTCAGGTGGTCCGGCAGTTCCGGAATGTCGTTCTTCGTGAGGATGTCGATGTACTTCTGCTGCAGCGTCGCATTCATGCCGCTGGCCGGCAGGCTGTTACCGTCGATGGCGCGCCAGAAATCGGCCGGGCTCGACCCTTCCACGGCCTTCTGCTTGAACACCTGGTAGATGTCACTGAAGAACCCCTGCGTGGCGTTGTACGCGTTGCCGTAGAGGTAGGTGTTGTTCTTGTCGCGCGCATTGAGCTGGGTCTTGAGCACCTGCAGGTTGGCCACCGCATCATCAAACGTGGTGTTGATGCCGTTGACGAACACGATGGCAGATCCGGGCGCGGCCGAGATGGCACTCAGTGGCGCGGCAAGCAGCGAACCGGCGAGCACGATGGTGGCAAGTCTCTTCATCTTCATGCAGCAGTCTCCTTGGTGGCGTGGGTGAAGTCAGGCGGGAAACTCAGTTCGGCAGCGCGGCCGGATCGAAACTGCACGAGGCGGCGCCGGGGTCGTCGAAGTACTGGCCGCCTGCCAGCGCCTGGAAGCGCAGGTAGGCCGTTGTGTCGCTGTCGTTGTCGAGCATGACCGCGCGTGCTGCCTTGATGCGGTCGAGCATCGTCTGCTGGTCGATGCCGGTTCTGGCGAGCACGCCGGGGCCCAGTGCGCAGGCGATGCCCTTGGCGATTTCGTTACCAGCCAGCTTGGCGTCCTGCGGGCCGCGCACGTCGTTGACGGCCTGGCTCCAGCCGTAGGCGATCTGCATGAGGGCCTGGCGCGTGGCGGCGGAATTGGGGTATTCGCGGGCGAGGTAGTCGGTAAAGCGGGGCGGCAGTGGGCGCTCGGGAGGCGGCGGTGGCTTGTATGCGGGGGCGGCCTGCGTTGGTGGCGTGCCGGCAGGGGCCGGGGCGGGCGAGGGCGGCGTGGCCGCAGCGGCTTGTCTTGGCGGATCGGCCGGCTGAGCATCAGCGGCATCGGCCGAAAACAGCCGCACCCCTGCAAAGACCAGTACTGCCGCCGCCAGGATGGCCCCGGCCTTGAACTGCCACCGCATATCCGCTCCTGCATGATGAGGTTGGACTGCCCGACATACCCGTACCGCGCGTGCCACGGCGCACGTGGTTGCGGCGCATGGTAGCGGCCATGGCAGGGTGTTTGGTTAGGCCAGTGTTACCAAACAGTTGTTTGGAGGTTTGCGCGGTGGCGGACGGTCATTTCATGGAAAAAGCCTGTCTGAGACGGTGTTCTCTGCGCTTTAGCGGGCGCCTGTTGCCGGAATAATGCGACCGTCCAGTCATCCATCTCTCGCACGCCCGGCATGTCCGACGATAGCGATCTCGAAAAAACCGAAGCCGCCTCTCCGCGGCGCCTCGAGCAGGCGCGCGAAGAGGGCGACGTTCCCAAATCAAGGGAACTGGGTTCGTTCGCCCTGATGGCCGTCAGTGCCGGCGGGCTGTGGGTGATGGGCGAGTCGATCGTGCGCGCAGCGTCGGCGTTTCTGGCGCGCTGTCTGGAATTCCACCGCTACGACTACACCCGGGCGCAGGACCAGTGGACCTACATCGGCACACAGTTCACGCCGCTGGCCACGGTGCTGGGCGGGTTGATCCTCATGCTGATCGTGGCTGCGCTCACGCCGCTGGCGCTCACGCGCGGGGCGATTTCGTTCAAGCCGCTGGAGCTGGACATCTCGCGCCTGTTCAAGCTGCAGGGCCTGACGCGCATGTTTTCAGTGGAAGGGCTGCTGGAGCTGCCCCGGCTGCTGCTCAAGCTCGCGTTGGTGGGCGGCGTCGCCTGGGGGCTGATCCTGCATTACCGGGGGGAGTTCATGGAACTGCCCCAGCAGGACCTGCGCACTGCCATGGGCGATGTCATGCACGTGGCCGGTGTGGCGTTTCTCTGCATGGCCGCGGTGATGCTGCTGGTGGCCGCCGTGGATGTGCCGCTGGCGCTATGGCAATACGCCCGCAAGCACCGGATGACCAAGGAAGAAGTGCGCAAGGAGCACCGTGAGTCTGAGGGGGATCCGCACCTCAAGGGGCGCATTCGCGCGATGCAGCGCCAGGCGGCCACGCGCCGCATGATGGCCGACGTGCCCAAGGCCGACGTGATCGTCACCAACCCGGTCCACTACGCCGTGGCGCTGCGCTATTCCGAGAAAGAGGGCGGCGCGCCGCGCGTGCTGGCCAAGGGCGCCGATCTGGTGGCGGCCAAGATCCGCGAGCTGGGCACCGAGCACAAGATTCCCATCCTGGAAGCGCCGCCGCTGGCCCGTGCGCTGTACCGCCATACCGAGATCGGCCACCAGATTCCCGAGGCGCTTTACGCTGCCGTGGCGGAAGTCCTGGCCTATGTCTACCAGTTGCGCCGTATGCATCAGGTGGGCGGCCGTGCGCCGAAACGTCCGACCGACCTGCCGGTGCCCGCCGATATGGACCCGGGGCCACGACCCGGACCGGACGACGAGCAGGACGAGGCCTGAGCTTCCGTTTCTGTCGCGCTGTCTGGGGCGGGGGCTTGAACAGCCGAGTGCGGGGCTTCAACCTCCGAGTCTGCACCTATTAGGTGCATCAATGGACCTGCGACCTCCGACGTCGGACCTTTCGAGGTCCGATGCCGCCTCTTTTTTGTCCACCTTCGTACGTTTTACCTCCAGCGCCGGGGCTTTGAGGTCCGAGAGCGGACCTCGGCCGGTGCGCCGCCGGAGCTTGGAGGTCCGCGCACGGACCAAAAGGGGGCGTGGCCGCAGCTCAAAGGTCCGCCGGCGGACCTTTGAGGCCCAGCGCGGATTCTCCGTCATGCGGCCCCGGGATAGGGCTGGGCGGCGCCGCTGACGGCTTCCGCACCCCCCGGCGGGAGGGTATTTCAAAGAAAAGCCGCCTTTTGGGCGGCTTTCTCGCTTCTTCGATTTGGCGGCACCCCCGGCAAGATGGCATCCATCGAAAAGCCCCCCGCTTCCCGTACCTCCAGATGAACGCCGCACTGCTCCGAGTCTCCAGCTTCCTGCGCCAGGGCGACTACCGCTCGGCCGCCGGCCCGGTGCTGATCATCCTGATCCTGGCGATGATGGTGCTGCCGCTGCCGCCGTTCATCCTCGACCTGCTGTTCACGTTCAACATCGCGCTGTCGATCATCGTGCTGCTGATCAGCATGCACACGCTGCGGCCGCTGGATTTCTCGTCGTTCCCCAGCATTCTGCTGATCACCACGTTGATGCGGCTGTCGCTCAACGTGGCGTCCACCCGCGTGGTGCTGATGGAAGGCCACACCGGCCCGGACGCCGCCGGCAAGGTGATCGAAGCCTTCGGTCACTTCCTGGTGGGCGGCAACTACACCGTCGGTATCGTGCTGTTTGTCATCCTGGTGATCATCAACTTCATGGTGATCAGCAAGGGCGCGGGCCGGATCGCCGAGGTCAGCGCGCGCTTCACGCTCGATGCCATGCCCGGCAAGCAGATGGCGATTGACGCCGACCTGAACGCCGGCCTGATCCGCGAAGACGAAGCCCGCAAGCGCCGCACCACGATCGCCCAGGAAGCCGAATTCTTCGGCTCCATGGACGGTGCCAGCAAATTCGTGCGTGGCGACTCGGTGGCCGGTATTGCCATTCTGCTGATCAATATCATCGGCGGCCTGGCCGTGGGCGTGCTCCAGCACAACATGGACATTGGCCACGCCGCGACCAACTACACGCTGCTGACCATCGGCGACGGCCTGGTCGCGCAGATTCCGGCGCTGGTGATCTCCACCGCGGCGGGCATCATGGTCAGCCGCGTCTCCACCGACAAGGACATCGGCCAGCAACTGTCGACCGAGCTGTTCGGCATGCCCACGGTACTGCTGACCACTGCCGGTGTGATCGGCCTGCTGGGTTTGGTGCCGGGCATGCCGCACATCCCGTTCATTCTGTTTGGCGGCGGTCTGGGCTACCTGGGCTGGTATTTGAAGAAGCGCCGCGAGATTCCCGAGCCGGAACCGGTGCTGCAGGCCATCGCCCCCGTCGATACGCCCGAGGCAAGCTGGGACGACGTCTCCTGGGTCGATGTGCTGGGCCTGGAGATCGGCTACCGCCTGATTCCGCTGGTCGACAAGAGCCAGGACGGCGAGCTGCTGCGCCGCATCAAGGGCATCCGCAAGAAATTCACGCAGGACATGGGCTTCCTGGCGCCGGTTGTGCACATTCGCGACAACCTGGAGCTGGGCCCGTCGTCGTACCGCATCACGCTCAAGGGCGTGGAGATCGGCAGCGGCGAGGTGCAGCAGGGCAAGTTCCTGGCCATCAACCCAGGCGGTCAGGAGGGGCATGGTGGGCGGTTGGGCACGCAACTGCCGGGCACCCCCACCGTCGACCCGACCTTCGGTCTGCCGGCCATGTGGATCACCGCCGATGTGCGCGATCGCGCGCAAGCCGAGGGCTATACGGTGGTCGATTGCAGCACGGTCATCGCCACGCACGTCAATCAGTTGATTTACACCCATAGCACCGAGCTTCTCGGCCGTTTGGAAGTGCAGCAGTTGCTCGATCATTTGGCCAAGGAAGCACCGAAGCTGGTCGAAGACGTTGTGCCCAAGCTGTTGCCCGTCGCGACCGTGCAGAAGGTGCTGCAGAACCTGCTGGACGAAGGCCTGCACATCCGCGATATCCGCACCATCGTCGAGACGCTGGCGGAGCACGGAGGCAAGACGCAAGACCCCGCCGAACTCACCGCCGCTGTGCGGATCGCGCTGGGTCGGGCAATCGCACAGCATCTGTTTCCGACCAAGAACGAAATGCAGGTCGTCACGCTCGACCCGAATCTGGAGAACATCTTGCTGCAAAGCATTGTTGGCGGAAACGCCGGCCCGATCGAACCGCAACTGGCCGACTCGCTCATGCAGGCCGCCGCGGATTCTTCGCGCCAATACGAACAGATGGGCCAGACGGGCGTCCTGCTCGTGCCGCCCGCGCTGCGCCCGATGCTGGCCCGCTTGTTCAAGCGCGCCGCACCCAGCCTGCGCGTGCTGTCACACGCTGAAATTCCAGATCACCGAACGATTAAGGTTGTCGCCATGCTTGGAGGCCGCGCATGAAAATGCATCGATTCACCGGACTGACGTCGCGCGACGTGTTGCGTAAAGTGCGCGACCAGTTGGGCGACGACGCGCTGATCCTCTCGAACCGCGCCGTGCCGGGCGGCATCGAAGTCATCGCCGCTTCCGATACCCACCTGGATGCGCTGGTCGATACCCACTCGACCGCGCCGAGGGCCGCACAACGCCGCCCGAGCATGCCGGCTCCGATTCCAGAGCCCGCACCAGTGGCCGAGGCCGCCGCTCAGGCACCCGCAGAGCCGCAGGCACCGGTGCAAGCCGAGGCGGGGGCTGAAGCATCGCCCGCACCCAATGCGCTGGCCCGTCTGCGCAATCGCTTTGCCGCAGCGCGCCGTGTCGCCGTTGCCCACGCGCCGGCACAGGAAGAGGCCCCTGCCGCACCGGTTGCCGGCCGCAAGCTGCAAGCACGCGTGGATGATGATGTTGTGCTCGGCGAATCGGAAACGCTGCTGGGTGTGGATCCGCTGGTCGCCTCCACCCGCATGCTGGCAGGCCTCTCGCTGGATCGCGCCAATGAAGATGCTGCGCAGACGCTGGCCAGCACGGCCCAGTTCATCGCCCGCCGCACCGTCGTGCCGGAAGACGAGCCTGTCGAACAGATGATGCGCCCGGCCGCCCGGGCAAGTGCGCAGGCAGACCAGCCGACGACGCTGCGCTCGTTTGCCGAGCGTGTGGAAGCCCAGGCGCGTGCAGTGCGCGCCGAGCAGCAGATTGCCCGCCCGCAACCGCAGGTTGAGACCGCCAAGCCGGCCGACATCTTCGTCCGCATGGAGGATTCGATGCCCAAACCTGACGCCGAGCGCGACGACGTGAGCCTGCAGCGTTCGACCATCAAGGCCGACATCAAGGCTGAAACCGATGCCATGACCCGCCGCATGGTGGGTGAGATCGAAACGCTCAAGAGCACGCTGACCGACGCAATGTCGAGCCTGGCCTCGCTGGGTGTGAAGCTGGGCGATCCGGTGCGCACGCGTCTGTTCCAGACCATGCTGAACGCGGGCTTCTCGGCGCAGCTCACGCGCTACGTGCTGGAGAACATGCCGCAGCACGACACGTATGAAGGTGCGCTGGACTTCGTGCAGCGTGCCATTGAAAAGAACCTGACCACCGTGTCGGATGAAAACAGCCTGCTCGACCAGGGCGGCGTGTTTGCCCTGATGGGCCCGACCGGCGTGGGCAAGACCACCACCACCGCCAAGCTGGCTGCGCGCTTCGTACTGCGCCACGGCGCTTCGCGCGTGGCACTGCTGTCGACTGACAGCTACCGGATCGGTGGCCACGAACAACTGCGCATCTACGGCAAGATCCTTGGCGTCTCGGTGCATGCCGTGAAAGACGCGCAAGACCTGAGCCTGGCGCTCAACGATCTGCGCGAAAAGCACGTGGTGCTGATCGACACCATTGGTATGAGCCAGCGTGATCGCGCGGTGTCCGAGCAGATGGCAATGCTGCATGCCGTGGGCCCGTCGATCAAGCGCCTGCTGCTGCTGAACGCCGCAAGCAACGGCAAGACGCTCGATGAGGTGGTGAGCGCCTACCGCGATGCCAACCTGGCCGGCTGCATCCTGACCAAGATCGACGAGGCCGCATCGGTGGGCCACGCGATGGACGTGATGATCCGCCGCCGCCTGCCGCTGCACTACGTGTCGTACGGCCAGCGCGTGCCGGAGGACATTGCAGTACCGAACAAGAAGCTGCTGATCCATCGCAGCTTCCGTGCAAGTGCCGAGCAATCGTCGTTCGCGCTGGATTCGGATGAATCGCTGCTGGTGGCGCAAGGCGCCGCACGCAGCCGCGAACCGGGCCTGGCCGCTTTCGATTTCGCATAAAGAACAAAGAGGGGACCATGACGACCCCATTCGCCAAGGACCAGGCCGCCGGGCTGCGCCGCATGCTCGGCCAGGTGGCAAGCCGCCGTGTGCTGGTGATCGGTGCAGAGGAGCAGATCGACGACTTTGTCGACAACCTGCGCATTGCACTGTCCGCCATGGGCCGCGACGCCGCTGTGGTGAGCGCGCAGACCATGCTGGCCGTGGCCGGCATGCTCGAGCAGCACGACAGCAGTGCCGACGTGACGCTGGTGGCGGGGCATTTTGGCACCCGCGCGCTGGGCACGGTGGCCGAAGCCTGCGACGACGTACTGCTGGTTTTCTCCGATGGCCCGGAAGGTATCAAGAGCGCGTACACGCTGCTCAAGAAGACCGCAGGGCTGCAGGGCGGCGCGGGTATCCGCACGGTGGTCTGCGGCGCGCATTCGGTCGACTCCGCTGTGCGCGTGTTCGGCAACCTGGCCAACACGGTGGGGCAGTACCTGAACACCCGTATCGACTTTGCAGGTTATCTGCCGGAAGACCGGCATGTAGAACTGGCGCTCTCGCTCGGCAAGCCCGTGGCGAGCGCGTTTCCCGCATCGCCCTCGGCCATGGCCTTCCGCCAGCTTGCCGAAGAGATGCTGAGCTGGGCCAGCGCCGAGGCCCAGGCCGCTGATGTCGCCGGTAGCACGGCGGCGTCGCGGGTGATGGTATCGGCGCAAGAACCGACTCAGGCAACGGCAGATGCGTCGGCAGAAGCAACGTCAATATCGGCACCCCCAGCGACGCCCCGCGCCTGTGCGCACGCGGCTGAGATGGTTTATTGAGGCGCACCATGAACGAAGCGCCAAAGGCAGGCATGGATATGTACACCGCAACCGGTCGCAAGACCAAGTCCGACGAGATGGCGACGTATGCACCGCTGGTACGCCGCATTGCCAACCAGATGATGGTGAAGCTGCCGGCCAGCGTCGAACTCGACGATCTGATCCAGGCCGGCATGATGGGCTTGCTCGATGCGCTGTCGCGCTATGAAGAAACGCAGGGCGTGCAGTTCGAGTTCTACGCTGCCCAGCGGATTCGCGGCGCGATCCTGGACGAGCTGCGTGGCTCCGACTGGCTGCCGCGTGGGCTGCGCCGCAATGCCCGCACGATCGAGCAGGCGATCCAGAAGCTGCAGCAGCAGAAAGGCCGCGCGCCCACCGAAACCGAGATTGCCGCCGCGCTGAACATGTCGCTGGCCGACTACCAGAAGCAACTGGTCGACCTACAAGGCAGCCAGCTCCTGTACTACGAAGATTTCGACCGCGAAGACGCCGACGCCTTCATCGAGAACCGCGCCGCAGAGAACGACTCCACGCCGCTGGACCAGTTGCTGGACCACGATCTGCGCGAATCGGTGGTGGCCGCCATCGAAGGCTTGCCCGAGCGTGAGAAGCTGATGATGAGCCTCTACTACGAGCAGGACCTGAACCTGCGTGAGATCGGCGCTGTGATGGGGGTGTCGGAGTCGCGCGTGTGCCAGATCCACAGCCAGGCGATTGCACGCATCCGCGCCCGTCTGCGTGACCGTGCATGGCTGCCGACACCGACCTGATGCCGGCTTAGCGGCTCTCAGTCCCTAGCGTTACCTGCCAGACAATGACTGCGCGGCCAGCGAGTCATCTCGCGGCCGCGCTTTTTCTTTGGGCAATGCGGTGACAAGGCGTTGGGCCGCTGCATCCCATACGCGTGTCTCACCGTGCTTGAAGAGAGCGAAGCGTTCTGCGGGAACGTCGGCCACCTTCAATGCAGCAGCCAGATCGGCGATGGGCTGGTCCAGCGGTTCGTCCGTCAGTGCGAACGTGCCCCAATGGATGCCCACCGCCTGCCGCGCGCCGATGTCTTGCATGACCTGCACCGCCTCGGTCGGGTCGATGTGCTGTGCCTTCATGAACCAACGCGGCTCGTAGGCGCCCACGGCAATCGCTGCCACATCAAAGTGGCCGAACCGCGCGCCAATGTCGCGTGTGTCCTGCGAATACCCCAGATCGCCCGAGAACCAGAAACGCAGGCGCGGATGCAGCAATGCCCAACTGCCCCACAGCGTCTGGTTGCGGTCGTACAGGCCGCGTGCGGACCAATGCTGCACGGAGCAGAAGTGCGCGGTGAAGGGGCCGAAGTTGGCCTCATCGTCCCAGTCGAAGGCGCGTACGTTGGGGTTGTCACCGCTGAGGCGCGTGCCCCGCACGTTGCGCGCGAACCAGTGGTCGATGCCCAGCGGCACGAAAAACATCGGCGCGCCGCCGGGCTGGCGCATCAGCGCCCGCACGCTGGCTTTATCCAGATGGTCGTAGTGGTTGTGCGAGATCAGCACCAGGTCGATATGCGGCAACTGCTTGAGCGAGAGGCCCGGCGGTTGGTGCCGGCGCGGGCCGGCAAACGGCAGCGGCGAGGCACGCTCGGAGAACACCGGATCGGTCAGCACGTTCAGCCCGTCAATCTGGAGCAGCAGCGTCTCGTGGCCGATCCAGGTGAGCTGCGGCACGTCGGGCGGCTGGTGCACCGCGGTCAGGTTGGGGGCAATGCAGGAGAGGTCCAGCGTGGGCGGCTTGGGGAGCCCTGACTTGCGGCGCTCGCGTTGCCATTTCCAGAAGTCGCCGCCGGGGTGCGGATGGGGGTAGCGGTTGCGGAAGCCGTCCGGCGTGTGGTGAGGCTTGGCCGGATCATAGTGAGGGTTCTTCATAGCATCGCTGGGGATGGACGAGTCCCGCAGTTGAGGGAACCCGCTTGAATATCAAGGAATATCAAGTTGTGTTGTTTCTTGAACATTGGGTGAGACGCTGCCTAGGCTGAAACCGCCTCGCCGAGGCGCGCTGCACAGCACATTCCGCTATGGAGTCGCGGCAGTCAAACCTTCCTCAAGGACCACAATGGATTCATCTCATCACTTGGCCGGGCAAACCGACGTTACGGACGTGCCCGAAGCGCATAAAAAAAGGGGACCACTCATTATTTGACAGGTTGTCAGGAACCGGCGGGTTGCAGGCAGACCGTTCTGCTGGCAGATGCCCGGTTTGCCACGTTTTCCGCTGAATGCTCGCCTGTTTACCGTAGCGCGCCACCCCGCTTCATGCTGGGCAACGGGGCGCGACAGGTCAGCGGCAGCGCCGCATGGCTGGCGCAAACACCTTCGGGCGCCATCGTTGGCATCAATGGCTATCGGTTGATGGGCGACACCGCTGAGCTGGCCGATCTCTATGCCCACCGCGGCTACACGCACGGGCGCTGGACGCGCGGCAAGGTGCGTGTCGGCGCGCTGACCAAGGACGTTGGCGGCGACGCGGGGGACTACCACTACGCTGTGATCGATCAGGCCGACCTGACATTGCGCCAGCAGACGGTGCGCGGATGCCGTGGCGTGTTCACGACGCCCACCGTGGTTGGTGGATCCGGCCCCGTAGGCTGCGTGAGCGGCACGCTGGATATGGTCTGGCAGGACGGCACACTGCGCCTGCTCGGCAGCCTGGAGGTGCAAGCCGACGGGCAGCGCGCGACGCTGCTGATCCGGCACTACCAGCCCGACATTGGCACCACCTGCCACGGCGGCAGCCCATTCGGAAGCGGCACCTATGATCTCACGCCCGTGGTGGCCGAAAACGGCATGCTGCGATGCGTCATCCTGTACCGCCAGCGGTTCGACTCTGGCGTGACCTACCAGGGCGTGGCGATGTTTGAAGCGCATACGCATTTCAGAACGCAAAATATGTACACAAAAGACGGTGTGAATTGTTGACATAAACTGAGGCGCGCTCCAAGATGCCGGCAAATGTGCGACATCACGCCGCACAAATGTCGGCAGACGGCGCCTGCGCCCGGTCTGCCCGATGCACACCAGGCACGCCTCCGGCACGTACACGGGGGTGGCCCCAGGAGACAAGACATGCGCCAATCCTCAGGCCTTTCCTCGCCCTCGCCCTCGATCTGCGTCGATCCTGTCAACGAACGCCTGCCGCTGCCGCGTCTGTTCGCGCTCGGCCTGCAGCACCTGCTGGTGATGTATGCCGGTGCGATTGCGGTGCCGCTGATTGTTGGCAATGCGCTCGGCCTGTCGAAGAGCGATCTCTCGTATCTCGTCAATTGCGATCTGTTTGCGGCTGGTGTCGGCACGCTCATCCAGTCGCTCGGCTTCCTGATCTTCGGGATCCGGCTGCCGGTGATGATGGGTGTGACCTTTGCCGCCGTGGCACCGATGATCGCCATCGGCGTGGAGCCCGGCATGGGCCTGCCCGGCATCTTCGGGGCATCCATTGTTTCGGGTGTGTTCGGCATTGCCATTGCACCGCTGATGGGCCGGCTGCTGGGCCTGTTCCCGCGCGTGGTGACGGGCACAGTCATCATGCTGATCGGCTTTTCGCTGCTGAGCGTGGGTATCAACTGGGCCGCCGGTGGCCAGCAGATGATTCCGCAGGTGGTGGACGGCGTGCGCCACATGGTGCCGAACCCAGCCTTTGGCGATCCGTTCGGCCTTGCGATCGCCGCGCTGGTGCTGGTGACGATCCTGCTGCTGACCAAGTTCGGTAACGCGCTGCTGTGCAACATCGCCGTGCTGCTGGGCATCGTGACGGGCACGCTGGTGGCCGCCGCTTTCGGCAAGGTGTCGTTGGCCGATGCGAGCGTCGCGCCGCTGATGACGCTGGTGACGCCGTTCCACTTCGGCATGCCCAAGTTTGAGCTGTCGGCCATCATTTCGATGTGCATCGTGATCGTGATCACGCTGGTGGAGTCGACCGGCATGTTCCTCGCGCTGTCGCACGTGGTGGGCAAGCCTATCTCGCGCAATGAGCTGACCAATGGCCTGCGCGCTGACGGTCTGGCAACCGTAGTGGCCGGCGTGTTCAACACGTTTCCGCATACGTCGTTCTCGCAGAACATCGGGCTGGTGTCGATCACGGGCGTGCGTTCGCGCTATGTGGCGGCGGCGGGTGGTGTGCTGCTGATCGTGCTGGGGTTGTTTCCGAAGCTGTCGTACGTGGTGGCATCGGTGCCGCAGTACGTGCTGGGTGGCGCGGGGCTGGTGATGTTCGGCATGGTGGCTGCGGCCGGTATCCGCATGCTTGGCATGGTGGATTTCCAGAACCAGCGCCACAACCTGCTGATCATCGCTGTGTCGGTGGGCTTTGGCATGGTGCCGACGCTGGCGCCGACCTTCTTCCACCATTTCCCGGAATGGACGCACCCGATCACCCACAGCGGCATCGTCCTGGGGACGCTGGTGGCGGTGGTGCTCAACGCCTGGTTCAACGGCATCCGTGGCTCGCACGAGGTGATGAGCGGAGCCGCTGCAGCGCACTGAGTAGCGCAACCCGCAACCACGCAACACCCCGCTTCAGGCGGGGTGTTTTGCTTTGGCGACACCTATCTGAGCGCAAGCGTTTGCTTATCGATTTCACCGTGCAAGCTGTGCAGTTTCACGGTTCTGCAAATAAAGCGCCTTAGGTTGTGCCCAATCTTCGGGGGAGGAAGAGAAAAAGCGGGGGGAACCATGCAAGGGCTATCAGCACGATTCGAAAAAACAGACGCGGGGCGCCGTGAAATCGCCACGCGCAACGGGGCGCTCAGCCGCTCAAGCCGCGCGTTGCTCATCATGGTGGACGGTCAGGCTACGGGCGAGGATCTTGCCGTGCGTGCGAACCAACTGGGTCTGCAAGCGCTGGCGGTGCTCGAACTGCTGCAGGCGGGTTTCATTCAGATCGCGGCCGATGTTGCTGGTGAGCCTGCTTTTGTTCCGGTTGCCGAACCGCAGCCCGAGCCGCCCAAGCCCGCCGCGCCCAACCGCAAGCGCTCGCTGGCTGCGGCACGCATGTACCTCATGGACATCGCGGCGCGTACGTTCAGTTCGGCCGAACATCCGATCCGCCTGCGCCTGGTCGAGGCCACCGACCGTGCCTCTGTCGAAGGCGCGTTCGAAGCATTGATGGCGGCGCTGCGCGAAGCCACGTCGGCGTCAATGGTGGAGCAGGTCGAGGTCTCGTTCCGGGGGTTTCTGCCGGTTGAAGAGGGGCTGGCCGGCTGAGTGCGTCGCTTACGCGTGGCGCGATACGACCATGTAGTAACCACACGGCTCTGCGGTCTGGTTGGCGAAGCCATGCTCCACGTTCGCCTCGAAGAAGAGTGAGTCGCCTGGCCCGAGGTACTCCTTGGCGTTCTTGAACTCCACGACCAGGTGGCCGATGGTCACCACGATCTGCTTTTCCGACCCGCCGGGGTAGCCAGGCAACAGCCCGGTTGAGACGCCGGGCGGAAGGTAGTGGTAGAGCAGTTCGACACGTCCACCGCCCGTTGCCGGTGACACGATATGCCGCTCAAAGCCGGTTTCCGGGTCGCGAAAGATGGGGCGTTCGGCTCTGCGCATCAGCACGGCCGCACCTTCCGATGCGCCGCCCCCAACCAGCTCCGTCAATGGGGTCTGCAGGCTGTGGGCGATTCTGGCGGCAATCCCGATCGTCGGGCTTTTTTCTCCGCGTTCCACTTTCGACAGCATCGCCCGGCTCACCCCCGAGCGTTGGGAAAACTGTTCCAGCGTCAGCCCGGCGGCGTCACGCAGCTTGCGTACACGTGCACCAAAGGCGCGCGACGACGCCTCGTCGTCATCCGCCGCGCGCATATCTTCATCCTGTCTTGGCAACACGCCTCCTTGGCGTCGACGACGCAAGCACATCAGAGTCGACATTATCTTCCACCATAGAAGACGGTCTCAAGCGCATGTGCTTGCGATGAGGCGCTGCTTTGCACCATCTTTCTTGGCTCTTCTCTTGCTATATTCTTCTATGGGAGATAAATTTCTCGGGATTGATGGGGAAAAGGCCGCCGCTGCAATGCTCGCCGCCGCCGTGACGGCCAGCGTTGCCGCATCTCAAACCGGGAGGAGCGACATGAGCAGTATGAAATTGATTGCGCAAGGCCAGCACTACGCCGCCTTTGAATTTGGCGACATTCAGGTGGTCGCGCTGCGCGATGGCTACATCGATATGCCCACGACAAGGCTGCGCCAGACATCCGGCGAGCCGTTCGACACGCTGCCTGCCGGCATTCCCGTGGTGGGCGGTCAGTTGCGGTTGTCCGTCAACGCCTTCCTGATCATCGACAAGGGCACGTCGGTGCTGATCGATACCGGGGCATCCAACGCGTTGGACGACTCGATGGGGGCGCTTCTGCATGGATTGCAGGAAGCCGGCATCGACAGAAACAGCATCACGCAGGTCGCGGTGACTCACACGCATGAAGACCACGTGCATGGGCTTATCGCACCTGATGGCTCGGTGGCCTTTCCTGGGGCTGGGCGCATCCTGATCCCGAAAGAAGAGGTGTCGGAAATCACCGGACGGTTGGCGCAACTACGCGATCGTGTGATGCCGGTTGATGACAGGTTCATCGTCAGCGACCGGATCACCGCAGTGCGGGCGGCGGGGCATTCGCCGGGGCACACGGCCTATGAAGTCAGCAGCAGCGCCGGGCACCTCCTGGTGTGGGGCGACATTGTTCACGTGCCGTCGATTCAATTCGGGCGCCCAGAACTGACATGGGAGTTTGACGACAACCAGCCCAAGGCGCGCGCAGTCCGCAGGGAGGTCTTGGAGCGGACAGCGCACCCCAAATATTACGTCGCAGGCGCGCATCTGGACTTTCCGGGCATCGGGCAGGTGGTCAAACGCGGCAACGATTTCACGTTCCAAGCGGTTGAATATCGGGCGACGTCGCGCGACTAAGACGTCGTGCACACCAGGGCAGCGGGCGGTATTGCCCGCTGCCAAACCTGCTGGTGCATTCGGGGTGCGTCAGGCTGCTTGCTGCGTCACCTCATCCTTCAGCAGACCACGCGCCCGCTGATTGGACTTGTAGATGTTGTCGCGCACCGGCACCGCACCGGTCTTCACGCTGTGCACCCAGTCCTGGGTCGACATCACCGCCGCAAAGCGCGACTGCAGGACCACGCTGAACACGCGGTGGATCTCTTCTGCGCTCGCAAAGCCGGCCTGGTTTTGATACGGCACAGTGCCCGAGGCATCGTGCAGAAACTCGACGGCCGTACCGTTGTGCAGCGCGTGATTGATGGTGGAGGCATCGCAGTTGTGCGTCATGTAGCCGACCACGGTCAGCGTGTCGATGCCGTTGGTTTGCAGCCATTGCGCCAGATCGGTTTCCGGGTATGCACTCGGCAGCGTCTTGCGCACGTAGTGGTCGTGCGGGCGCGCGGCCACGACCGGGTGCAACTGCCAGCCGTCGGTGTCGATGGCAAACAGCGGTGAGCTGGCGGGCGAGGTCTGCTGCACAACGATTACTGGAATGCCTGCCTCACGCGCCGTATCCATGGCAACGCCGACATTGGCGACGGTCTGCTGCGGGTTCGGATACTCGATCGGCAGGTCGCCGGTGAAGTATTCGTTCTGCACATCGATGACGATCAGGGCGCGCTTCGGGGTGATGTTTGCAGTCATGGCGGACTCCTCGGAGTGGATTGCGGGGTTTGCTGTCAGGGGCGTTGTGTGGTGCCCGTGGACAGCATCTTCGTGCATGGCTATCCTTCCGGACAGTGGCCCGGAAGACATTCATCGATGAAATTGGGCCAAATGTGCGGAGCCATCATGCAACCCCGGGAAATCGCCGTTCTCGCCTTCAACGACATCAGCCCGTTTCACCTCTCGGTACCTTGCCTGGTGTTTGAAGACCGCATCTGGGCGGGGCTGCCTGCCTACAACCTGCGGATCTGCGCGGGTGAGCCCACTCGCAAAGGCGGCCTGCGGACCACCGCCGGGTTTGCCGTGCAGACCGATCTGACGCTGGAGGACGCCGCCTGCGCCGATGTGCTGATCGTGCCGTCATGGCGCGACACGCAAGAGCGCCCGCCCACACCCATGGTGAATGCCGTGCGCGCTGCATATGAGCGGGGTGCCACGGTGGTCGGCCTGTGCCTGGGGGCGTTCGTGCTGGCGGAGGCCGGTGTGCTCGACGGCCGCGAGGCGACCACGCACTGGAGCGCGGTCGAGGCATTCTCGCAGCGCTATCCGCGCGTGCAGCTCGTGCCCGATGTGCTGTATCTGGATGCCGATGACGGCCGGCTGGTGACATCCGCCGGTACGGCTGCGGGGCTGGATTGCTGCCTGCACCTCGTGCGCCGCTGGCATGGCGCAGAGGTGGCCAACCGCATTGCGCGTCGGCTGGTGGTGGCGCCTCACCGGCAGGGTGGGCAGGCGCAATACATTGAGCAACCGCTGCACGATGCCCCGGGCGGCGATCGCTTATCGGATCTGCTGAACTGGGCCGTTGCCAACCTGGCTGAGCCACACACGCTGGATTCGCTGGCAGAACGCGCTGCCATGAGCCGACGCAATTTCACGCGGCGCTTTCGCGAGTTGACCGGCGCGACGGTCGGCCAATGGTTGCTCGGCCAGCGTCTGGCCTACGCACAGCGCATGCTGGAGACCACGCGCCAGCCGGTGGAGGCGATCGCGCAACTGGCAGGCTTCGGCAGCGCGGTATCGTTGCGCCAGCATTTCAGCCGGGCGTATCACACCTCGCCCAGCGCGTATCGCGCGCTGTTCGCGCAAACCTGAAGAAGGGATGGGCCGGACTGGCTACTTGCTCAGCTCGTGGCCGATCACACCGCCGGCCACTGCGCCGCCGATCGTGCCGGCCGGGCTGTGCGTCAGCTCATGGCCTGCCACGCCGCCCGCCACTGCACCGCCCACGGTACATGCCGCCAATGCCTGGGCCAGTGCTGCGATCACGCAAACCAGTACCGTTTTCCATGTATTCATGTGTGCTCTCCTGATAGGGCCGGCGCAGTGTGAGCGCCGGCACTTTCAGTCGAGCAAGGCGCGTGCCCCGCTCACATGAGCAGTGGCGAGAGCGACAGATGCGACAGCGCGATCACCAGCACCTGCGCAATCACCAGCAGGATCAGCGGAGAGAGATCCAGCCGCCCGCCCAGCGGCGGCACCACGCGGCGGATCGGGCGCAACAGCGGATCAACCAGCGTGTTGAGCACCGCGCCCATGGGCGACGCCGGGCCCATCCACGACAGGATGGCCGACGCAATGGTCACCCACACCAGCACGTTGAATGCCCACTTGAGCACCGTGAACAGCGCTGCCACAAAGCCCCACGGCAGGAGCGCCAATGGGCTCACACCCATGGAGGCCAACAGCAGGAACAGATACACGAGCGCCGTGGCATACGCCGCCACCAGCGATGACCAGTCGATGTAGCCCGTGGCCGGAATCACCCGGCGCAGCGGATGCACCAGCCAGCCCGTGAGTTGAAAGATGGCCTGCGACAGCGGATTGCGCGGTGACAGCCGCACCGCCTGCGTCCACGCGCGTAAGAGCAGCGCGGCGCCAAAGAGCGAGAAGATCGTGTCGAGCAGAAAACGCGTGATGTCGCCGAACATGCGTCCGGGTCTCCTATGGTCAGGTGAGGCCAAAACAGCGGGGCGAAGGTGCGTCGCCCGGGGCGCGGTATTGTCGCACGGGACCCTGACGGCAAGCTGCGTGTGGTGATGTGTCTCGCGCGGCGGGCATGGTCATGGGCCTTGGCGTATCGTGGTGGCGCATTCCACCCAGGACCCAAGGAGACCCACCGTGAAACCACGATTGCTCCGCACGTCGCGCAATGCCGTGCTGTTGTTGGCATCTCTGTCAGCCGTGCTGCCCGCGCAGGCGCAAACAGGGGCACAGGCCGGCATCTTCACCATCCAATCCCCTGCGTTTGCCGACAACGGCGTGATGGACCGCAAGTACGCCGGCAAGAACCCCGCCAACCCGAACTGCACGGGCGATAACGTCTCGCCGCCGCTGGCCTGGTCCGACGTGCCGGCTGGCGCCACCAGCCTGGTGCTGATCGTGAGCGACCCGCAGGGTGGTGGCGGCCTGGGCGTGAACCACTGGCTGGCCTACGGCATTCCCGCCACGCAGACCGGATTGCCCGAAGGCGCCGGCACGGGCGATGCCCTGCGCATGGGCCAGAACCCCATCGGCAAGCAAGCCTATCTTGGGCCGTGTCCGCCCAAAGGCACCGGCATGCATCACTACGTCTTCCTGCTGATCGCTACCGATCTTGCGCCGGATGCACTGCCGGCAGGTCTGACCCGTGCGGAGTTGGACGCGGCGCTCAAAGGACATGCCAAAGGGGCCGCCGCGTGGATCGGCCGCTTTGGCAATTTCTGAGTCTGAGATCTTGCTAGGCGTGTCGCTTGGGGTTCCACGCCTTGTGCACGAACTCAAGACGGTTGCCATCAAAGTCGGCAACGTTGGCGGCGTAATAGCCGGGGGCAAAATAGGTGCGGTCTGCCGGCTTTCCTTCGTCAATGCCGCCGGCCTTGATAGCGGCTGCGTAAGCGGCGTCGACCTGTTCATTGGTATCGCAGACGATCCCGAGGTACAGCCCGGTTTCCCCGGGCGTGCGTTGACGCAGCCAGATGCTGGATCCGACACCCGTGCCCTTGCCGTACATGTCATCGCCGAGGCCGTACAGATCAGGAACGCCTTCAGGGCCTGATGCGGCGCTGTAGTTGCCGAACAGGCTCCAGCCGAGCGGCTTCAAGGCCTCGGCGTAGAAGGCCAGGGATCTCTTGATATCGGTGACGGAGATGTAGACGTGGTCGATCATTTGGCTGCCCGCGACGTGGATTGGGTTTGCGTATGCAGCACTATATTTGACGAAAGCGAATCCAACGACGCGAGATACGCCCAAGGGAAGATGCCGCGCGCGTGCCCATCACTGAAAATGAGTTGCACGCCATAGCCAGCGGGCTCCATGGTGGTGATGCGTACGTTGTCTGGCGTGCTGATCGACAAGCCATGGTGGCGCTTGAACTGGCACTCCGCGCAGCGGCATGCGCGGCGCAACGCAGCGTGGTCGATCGAGCATGTTGCATCAGCCCATACCAGATGTAGCTGGCCCTGAGCGATGTCGTTGTCGATGCGCTCAGGCGCGTGCACGATGCGCTCCAAGCTGGGCCAATGCAATTCGCACGGCTTTGACAACTTCGGGGTCGCCGTCGGACGCAGCAGTGTGCAGCGCGGGCAGGGCGGCGGTGTCGCCAATTTCCCCCAGTGCCAGCGCAGCCTCTTTGCGCAGATTGCTGATCGGGTGGTTGAGCAAGGCGGTAAGGGCATCGATGGTGTGTACCGCGTGCCAGCGGCCGAGCGCACGGGCGGCCTGCAGGCGGACTTGCCAGTAGTCATCGCCCAGCGCTTCCGCCAAGGCGTGGGTGACATGGGCTTCAGGCGCCAGCGCGCGCAGCTTGCCGAGCGTGGCGGCGGCTTCTTCACGCACACGCCACATCGGGTCGCGCAGCGCGTCCAGCAGCGCGGGCAAGACGAATGCGTCGGTTGCCAGCCCGAGCGCACCGGCTGCCGCACGGCGCACGTCCGCATCGGCATCGCTGCGCGCGCGTTCTGCCAATGCGGGCAGGGCTGCCACCTGCTTGCGCCAGCCAAGTACGGTAACGGCTTCGCGGCGCACGGCGGCATCTGTATCTTGCAGCGCGGCCAGCGCCGGGGCTTCTGCCTCGGCCACGCGCAGCTCCCGCAGGGCGCGCAGTGCGGCGGCGCGCACGAAGGCGCTGGCGTGTGCAACGTAAGGCAGCAGCGCGGGCGCGGAGTCCGGCTGCTTCAACTCGGCCAGCCCCAGCGCGGCCGCTTCGCGTACCGTTGCATCGGCGTCTTCCAGCGCACGTGCTAGTGCGGCCACGGTGTCCGATTGTTCCCACGTTGCCAGCATGCGCGCGGCTTCGCGCCGCACATCGGGAGATGGGTCATCCGCCAGCAGGGCAATCACTTCGGGCAGTGCATCGGCGTCTTCTTCATCGGCAAGCTGCAATAACGCGACGCGGCGCGTGGCGGCATCGGCGTCGCGCAGGCGAGCCAGGATCGTTGTCGTCATCGCCACCTCAACGCAGCAGATAGGGAATGTCGACCTTCACCGCGCCGGTCGGGCAGTCCTGCTCGCAGGGCATGCAGTACCAGCATTCGTCAAACTGCATGAAGGCCTTGCCCTTGGTGAGATCGATGGCGAGCAGGTCAAGCGGGCAGACGTCAACGCACACCGTGCAGCCCTTGTCGGCAATGCACTTGGCTTCGTCAATGGTGACGGGCGCGCTGCTGCGCGAGGCGATGTCGTGCGGGGTATGGGTGGTGTGGGGCATGATCAGGCGGCTTGGGGAATGCGCAGGTGTGCGTACGAATCAGGACTGTGCACATCAACGGGAATGACATAAGGCTCAACAGCCTGCTTGCGACTGGTCATGGCGCCATGCGCATCTTTGTAGAGGCGCGTGTGGCAGAACCAGTTGGCGTCGTCGCGCTCGGGGTAATCCACACGGTGGTGGTACAGGCCCCAGCGGCTTTCCGTGCGGAAGAGTGATGCACGCGCGGCCATCTCTGCGCAGTCGCGAATGAAGCTGACCTCCATCGCGCGCATCAGCTCGTGCGGGTTGCGTGCGTGCAGGTGCGTGATGTCTTCGGCAATCTCATCAAAGCGGCGCAGGCCGATTTCCATCTTGCGTGTGACCTTGGGTGGCTGCAGGTAGTCGTTCACCATGCGGCGCAGCTTGTATTCCACCTGCGCCGGGGCGAGGCCGTGTTCGCGTTGCAGCGGTGCAAAGATGCGCGCGCGCTCGCGGGCGATCTGCTCATCGTCGACACGCGCGTCGCTTTGCCGGCCAGCGATGTAGTCCGCTGCGTTCTGCCCGGCAAACCAGCCGTAGGTGAATGCGCCCAGCATGTAGTTGTGCGGCACGGCGGCCATGTCGCCAGCGGCGTACAGGCCAGGCACGGTGGTCTCAGCACGTGCGTTGACGTAGACGCCCGATGCGCTGTGCCCGCTGCAGAAGCCAATCTCGGAGATGTGCATCTCCACCATCTGCGTGCGGTAATCGGTGCCGCGCCCGGCGTGGAAGCGGCCGCGGCTCGGGCGCTCGTTGGTGTGCAGGATGGTCTCGATGGTCTGGATGGTTTCTTCGGCCAGGTGGTCGAGCTTGAGGAAGACCGGACCCTTGCCGCCCTGCAGCTCTTGGTAGAACTCCCACATCATCTGGCCGCTCCAGTAATCGCACTGGATGAAGCGCTCGCCGCGTGCGTTGGCGGTGAAGCCGCCCAGCGGGCCGGTCACGTAGGCGCAAGCAGGGCCGTTGTAGTCCTTGATGAGCGGGTTGATCTGGAAGCATTCCAGGTTGGCGAGCTCCGCACCGGCGTGGTACGCCATCGCATAGCCATCGCCCGCGTTGGTGGGGTTCTCATACGTGCCCATCAGGTAGCCCGATGCGGGCAAGCCGAGCCGCCCGGCGGCGCCGCAACTTAGCACCACGGCCTTGGCGCGGATGACCAGAAAATCTGCCGTGCGGCAATCAAAGCCGAGTACGCCACACGCCGCGCCGTCTACATCCGTCAGCACGCGCGTCACGACGATACGGTTGGTGATCTCCACCCGCGCGCGCTTGAGCTGCCGATACAGCACCTTCTTGATGTCGTGCCCCTCCGGCATGGGCAGCACATAGCTGCCCATGTGGTGCACCTTCTTCACGGCGTAGTCACCCGTCTCGTCCTTCTCGAACTTCACGCCCCAGCGGTCGAGCTGCTCGATGGTGGCAAAGCTGTGCTGTGCATAGGCGTACACGGCGGATTGATCGACGATGCCGTCATTGGCCAGCGTGATCTCGCGCGTGTATTGCTCGGGCGTGGCATGGCCGGGAATGACCGCGTTGTTCAGCCCGTCCATGCCCATTGAGATGGCGCCGCTGCGCTTGACGTGCGCCTTGTCGATCAGCAGCACGCGCAGCGCGGGGTTGCGCTCTTTTGCCTTGATGGCGGCCATGGGGCCGGCGGTGCCGCCGCCCACGATGACGAGGTCGTACTCCAGTTCCAGCGTGTTCATACGGTGCCTTGCAGAGGGAAGATGGATTGCGCCGATGCGGCCACGTGCCGGTCCAGCCGCAGCCGGTACTGGAAGGTGTCACCGCGAAAATAGAGGCGCTCAAAGTCGATGGGTTTGCCATGTGCGTCGTGCGTCAGCCGCTCCACGCGCAGGATGGGCGCGCCCGCACCCACGTCGAGTGCCGCTGCCGTGGCGTGGTCCGCCAGCGCCGCATCAATGGCCAGCGTGGCGTGGCCAAGCGGTACGCCTGCGTCCTGCTCCAGCACGAGAAACACATCGCGCGTTGCCAGATCTGCGCGGGCCACAACGCGCCCAAGGGCTTCCGGTAGCCACGTCACTTCCAGCGATACCGCCGCGCGGTCGAGCAACCGCGCGCGATGCAATTCGGTGACGGGCGTGCCGGGTGCAAGCTGCAGCGCCTGTGCCACATCCATCGGTGCGGGCACGGTTTCCAAGCGGAGCACACGGTTATGGATGCTGTGTCCTTGTGCAGACATGGCTTCCGCAAAGCCCTGCAGCGCCGTCACGTTCTGGAAGGCTTTCGGCGCGCTGACAAAGGTGCCTTTGCCGTGGCGGCGGAAGATCAGCCCTTCGTTCTGCAGATCAGCCAGTGCCTGGCGCACGGTGATGCGGCTGGCGCCAAACTGCTCGCACAGGGCGGCTTCGGATGGCAGCAGCGTATCGGGCGCGGCTCGCCCGCTGAGGATGGCCTCGCGCAGCGTGCCCTTGATCCGCTCATAGAGCGGCGGCGCGTGCAGGCGGGGGGAGGGTGGGGACGTCGTCATCTGGGGGCGAACTCGTCATAACAAGTGCGCCCAGTCTAAAAAGCCTCCGTTGGCGGGGGAACGAAGCTTTTTCGATATGGTTCTGCGGTTTTGGTTGGATGTGGCGCTCGCTTGAAAAGGTTGCATATCGCAACTATATTGGTTGTGTTGTGCAACCAATTGAGGCTGCCATGGATTTCATTGAAGCTCCCGCTCAACCGCGCGAACAGACCATCCGAGAGCTGCGAGAGGTCTCACGCAAGCTCGTGCGCGAACTCGGCTTCATGCGCAATACGCTGGCCGAGAGCGATCTCGCCCCCTCTGCGGTGCACGCCATTCTTGAGATCGCCGGCACCCCTGGCATCCAGGCCCGTGATCTGGCCGCGCTTTTGCGGCTGGACAAGTCGAGCACCAGTCGACAGATCACCCGGCTGGAATCCGCCGGGTTGGTGGAACGGCGCGCCTCCAATGAAGACGGCCGATCTTCCGAGCTATACCTGACGAAGGCTGGCCAGCAACTGCGACGCAATATCGACGCGTTTGCCTCCGGCCAGGTCTCGAATGCGCTGCGTCACCTGACGCCGGTGGATCAGCAAAGGCTGGTGGCATTGTTGTCGCAGTACGTCAGTGCGCTGGCGGATGACAACGATCACAAGCCGTCGCAAGGCGGCGCCGGAAGTGGCACCGAAAGCGGCGTCCAGATCGTCCAGGGCTACGTGCCTGGCTGCATTGGCGACATCGCAGGCCTGCACGGCCGGTTCTACGCGCAGCATTGGGGGTTTGGCGTGTTTTTCGAGCGCCGTGTGGCAACGGAGCTGGCCACGTTTGCGGCCGCGCTGCCTGATGACGACAAGGCGCTGTGGCTATGCGTGGAGAACGGCCGCTGCCTGGCTTCGCTGGCGATGGACGGCAACCCCCACTACCGCGCCGCGCACCTGCGGTGGTTCATCGTCGATGATGCGTTGCGCGGCACCGGCATTGGGCGCGAACTCATGTCGCGCGCCATGCGCTTTGCCGATGCGCGTTTTGACGAAACCTACCTCGATACCTTCAAGGGGCTGGATGCGGCGCGCCACCTCTACGAGTCATTCGGTTTTGTGCTGACCCAGGAAGAAGAAGGTACGCAGTGGGGCAGCACCGTGACTGAGCAGCAATTCCGCCGCCGCTCGAAAGGTCGTGCATAGTCGTGACTTCGGTCATTTCGCAAGGACGTTGCACGTGACACCTTCCATCGATCTGGATGCGTATCTCAACCGCATCCATTGGGGCGGCGATGTGCGCCCCAGCTACGACACCTTGGCCGGGCTGCTGCGCGCCCACATGCAGCACATCCCATTTGAGAACCTGGATGTGCTGCTTGGGCGCGGCATCCGCATCGACCTCGACAGCATCCAGAACAAGCTCGTACGCGCACGCCGTGGCGGCTACTGCTTTGAGCATTCGACGCTGCTTGCTGCGGTGCTGGAGCAACTCGGCTTTCAGCCGGTCCGCCAGTTGGCGCGAGTGACTGTATTGAGACCCCGCACGGAGATGGCTCGCACGCACATGTTCCTGACCGTGCCGCTGGAAGAGGGCACGTTTGTGGTCGACGCTGGGTTTGGCGCGTTGGCGCCGCGCGTGCCGGTGCCGCTGGAGGAGGGCGTGCCGGCCACGATCGACAGGGAAACCCATTGGATGGTGCGCGATGCAAATCGCTGGAGCCTGCGCGCACAAGTAGGCGACAAACCGCCCGTTGATGCCTGGGTATCGACGTTGGAGGAGGAAGGTCCGGCCGACTTTGAAATGGGGAACCACTTCACGGCAACGTATCCGGCGTCACCGTTTCGCAATCAGATCTTGCTGCGCGCGCTGACGAAAGACGGGCGCGTCTCCGTGTTGAACCGCAGTGTCACGATCGTGCGCGCAGGCACATCGCAGAAGATCGAACTGGCCGATCGCGCCGCGTTGCGCACGCTGCTTGCGGACGACTTTGGGTTTGATCTGCCGGAGGTCGAGCAGCTTCGCGTGCCTGACATTCCGGAGTGGGCCTGATCGAGGTCACGCCCCCCCGTTGTCGTGTGCGTGCCGGTCAGCCGTTGCGGAACAGGAAGCTGTAACCGTTCAGCGCGGGCACACCGCCCAGGTGCGCATACAGCACGCGCGAGCCCGCCGGAATGTCACCTCGGCGGATCAGATCGATCATGCCCTGCATCGATTTGCCCTCATACACCGGGTCCGTCAGCATGCCCTCGGCGCGGGCGCACAGGCGGATGGCGTCGAGCGTCTCTTGTGACGGCACGCCGTATTCCGGATACGCATAGCGCGTGTCGAGCACCACATCGGCATCCGTAATATCGCGGCCCAGGTCCACCTTGTCGGCCGTCTGGCGCGCAATGCGCAGGATCTGCTCACGCGTCTGCTCCGGCTTGGCGGAGGCATCAATACCAATCACGCGGTTGGCGCGACCATCGGCCGCAAAGCCCACCACCATGCCCGCCTGCGTGCTGCCCGTGACCGAGCACACGATGATGTAGTCAAAGGCGAAACCGAGGGCCTTCTCCTGCTCGCGTACCTCCTCCGCAAAGCCCACAAAGCCCAGGCCACCCAGCGGGTGGTCTGACGCACCGGCGGGAATCGCATAGGGCTTGCCGCCTGCACGGCGCACGTCTTCCAGCGCCTGCTCCCAGCTTGCTTTGAATTCGATGCCGAAGCCGGCATCCACCAGCCGCACATCCGCGCCCATGATGCGCGAGAGCTGGATGTTGCCCACGCGGTCATACGCGCCGTCAAACCAGTTCACCCAGTTCTCCTGCACGGTCACGCAGCGCATGCCCAGATGCGCCGCCACCGCCGCCACCTGCCGCGTGTGGTTCGACTGGATGCCGCCAATGGTGACCAGCGTGTCGCAGCCCTGCGCCAGTGCCTCCGGAATCAGGTACTCCAGCTTGCGCGTCTTGTTGCCGCCGAAGGCCAGGCCGCTGTTGCAGTCCTCCCGCTTGGCGTAGATCTCCACCTTGCCGCCCAGTTGTGCGGACAGACGTGGCAACGCCTGAATGGGCGTCGGCCCAAAGGTGAGTGGGTGGCGGGGAAAGCGTTGCAGGTTCATGCGCGTTGCTCCGGTCCAAATGGGTGAAGGGGGAATCGGGTACCTCCATGCTAGGGAACAACGCGCGAAACAGGGTTGTGAAGATTGGCCTGTTGACGCATCATGGCACGCAGAATCAGGTACGCTGGTATCTGAAGTTGTGCGTAACTACTATTTATGGCAACAAAATTGCGTACAAGAACCAAGGTGGTGCCAAAGCCAACCGCACCGCCGCCCGAGCTGGATCGAACAGACAAAGCGATCCTCCGCGCCCTGCAGAAAGATGCGTCCATCAGCAATGTCGCGCTGGCCAAGCGCGTGAACCTGAGCCCGGCTGCATGCCTGCGGCGAGTGGAGCGGCTCAAGGCCGCCAAGGTGATCCGGGGGACGGTCGCGCTGCTCGATCCGCAGGCGATGGGGGCGGGCACCGTGGTGCTGATCGGCGTGGTGCTCGACCGCTCCACGCCGGAGTCCTTCGCCGCCTTTGAGAAGGCCGCGCAGAACATCTCCGGCTGCATGGAGTGCCACCTGGTGACGGGGGAGTTTGATTACTTCCTGCTGATCCGCACGCGGGACTCAGAGAGCTTTACGCGGCTGCATGCGGAGCAGCTGTTGTATCTGCCGGGGGTGCGGCAGGTGCGGTCGTTTATGGGGTTGAAGGAGGTGGTGAGTCGGACGGAGGTGGTGGTTTAAGGGGGGGGAGCGTGACCCTCTGCATTCCCTTTCTTTGTTGATAATGATTCGCATTTGCAATAATATGGCGCTTTGTTACGCCGCCATGCTTGCCAATGTCCGCCGTCGAGCGACCGCCCGTCGATGAAATCCAGTCGCTGTACATCGCCCACCACGGTTGGCTGAACGGCTGGCTGCGACGGCGCCTGGGGAATGCCGCCGATGCGGCTGACCTTGCGCAAGACACCTTCATGCGATTGCTCGCACGCGATGCGCAGATTGCCGCGCGTGAGCCTCGCGCCTTCCTCGCCACCGTTGCGCACGGGTTGGTGGCCAACTTCTTCCGGCGGCGGCAGATCGAGCAGGCATATCTGGAAGCGCTAGCTGCGCTGCCCGTGGCCCATGTGCCGGATCTGGAGACGCGCGCCATCGTGCTGGAAACCCTGGTGGAGATGGACCGCCGCTTGCAGGCCGTCCCACCCGCCGTACGCAGCGCGTTCCTGATGTTCCAGCTCGATGGTGTGCCGCAGGCCGAGATTGCTGCGCAACTGGCGGTGTCCGTTGCCACCGTGCAGCGCTACTTGGTCAAGGCGCTACACCAGTGCTGCTTTCCGGCCTAGCTGAGCGCATCCGGCACCGATGTCTTGCGCCACCTTTCCCACACAGCCTGATCCGCCGATCGATCCTGCCGTTGCGCTGCAGGCATCGCAGTGGATGATCACCCTGATGTCACCCGACGCCGCCGCGCGCGACCACGATGCCTGCACGCAATGGCGCGCACAGCATCCCGAGCACGAGCGGGCGTGGCAACACGTGCAGGCCGTCTGGCAATCGCTGGCGGCGCTGCCCGCTGATCTTGGACGTGCCGTGCTTCGGCAACCCCGGCGCGTGATCAATCCGGCGCGGCGCCACGTGTTTGGCGTTGCAGCGGCCACGCTGGTGTTGGGTGGCGCCGTTGCCTGGCGCTGCGCAAAACCCGGCGCGGATGGCGATGCCTATGCAACCGGCACAGGCGAACGCCGCCACATCCAACTGGCCGATGGCACACACGTCGAACTTGATACCGCCAGCGCAATCGACGTGCGCCTGAACGCGGCAGCGCGCCACATCATCGTGCGTGCCGGCGCCATTCAAGTGACCACGGGCCGCGACGCCCTAGGTCGGCCGTTGTACGTCGATACCGAAGACGGCACGCTGCGCCCGATCGGCACCCGGTTCATCGTGCGCCGTTTGCCCAATGGCGGCACACGCGTCGGCGTGCAGGAAGGCGCGGTCGAGATTCGCCCCGCAGCGGCGCCGGATGCGGCCCGTATCGTTCGCGCGGGAGAGCGCATGCGTTTCACCCGGCTGGCGATCGACGCACCCGGCGCGCAAGACGACACCAACATGGACGATGCAGCGTGGGTGCGCGGCATGCTGGCCGTGCACGAGATGCCGCTGGCAACCTTCCTCGCCGAGCTTGGGCGGTATCGCCCTGGGTGGGTGCGCTGCGCGCCTGACGTGGCCGCGCTGCGTGTCTCAGGTGTGTTCCCGATCGATGACACCGGGCGCGTGCTGGAAGCCCTGCCGCACGTGCTGCCTGTACAGGTCCGCACGCTCAGCCGCTACTGGGTCATGGTCTCGGCGCGCGACTGAGTCGTGCCCGCTGCGACCTCTTCCCGACACCCCATAGAAAAGTTTTTGCCTCCGATGTGAGGGCTTTGCGCGCCTCAAGTGGCCTACGGGAATAGCAATCAATCCCAACCACAACATCATCAGGGGGAAATCACAGATGGGCTGCTATCCGCTGTCTGCTTCAACGCAACTTGCCGGCCAACCCGGCACCTTGCGTCTTCGCCGGCATCTGCTGGCTATTGGTCAGGCTGTCGCGTTGTTGGTGGCGGCATCGCCGCATGCGGGTGCGCAGGCGGCACCGGCCGGCTCGGCCACTGCAACGGCGCGGCAGTCGTATGCCATTCCTGCTGGCGCGCTGCAGCCGGCGCTAACACGCTTTGGTGTGCAGGCTGGCGTGCTGGTGTCGTACGAAGCGGCAAACCTGGCGGGCCGCCGCACCGCTGGTCTGCACGGCCAGTACGGTGCTGCCGATGGTCTGGATGCGCTCCTGCAAGGCTCCGGCCTGCACGCGCAACCGGTGCCGGGCGGATTCGCGATCCAGCCCGCACCTGCACCCACGCCGGTCGAGACTACGGGCACGTCTTCGGCCACGGTGACACTGCCCACCGCCACCGTTTCCGCCGCGCGCGGGGCGACTTACCCGGGTGGCCAGATCGCGCGTGATGCGCAGCTCGGCTTGCTGGGCAACACCAACGCCATCGACTCCCCCTACAGCAGCACCACGTACACCGCACGCACGATCCAGGACCAACAAGCGCAGACCATTGCCGACGTGCTGGCCAATGACCCGACCGTGCGCTACACCACGTCCACCGGGCACATCTACGAGAACTACACTGTGCGCGGGTTCGACATTACGTCGAGTGATCTTGCGTTCAACGGCATGTACGGCCTGGCCCCCTTCGGCCATGCCCCCACCGAGTTCATCGACCGTGTGGAGCTGCTGCGTGGCCCCACCGCGTTGCTGACCGGCATGTCGCCCAGCGGCGCTGTGGGCGGTGCCATCAACCTGATCCCCAAGCGCGCAACGGCCAAGCCCGTCATGCAGTTTTCCACCCACTACCAGTCCGACGGCTACGTGGCTGGCGCGGTAGACATGGGCCGGCGCTTTGGCGACGACAAGGCCGTGGGCATACGTTTCAACGGCGCCTATGGCGATGGGCGCACCGGCCTGGACGGGCAGGGCAGGCGGCGCGAGCTGGGCGCCATCGCTCTGGACTACGCCGGTGAGCATGTGCGCGCCTCGGTCGATGCCTACGCCAGCGACGAAGAGATCCGCAACGGCAGCGCCTGGATGGCCTCGTTCACGCGCAACGTGGTGAGCCCGCCTGCGCCGGGCACTAACATCCTGCGCGGCGTGCACGGTCGTATCGAGAACCAGGCCATCGTCGCCCATGGCGAAGTCGACTTCGCGCCCGACTGGACGGCCTATGCCGGGCTCGGCACGCTCAGCCATCGTTACTCCGGCTTCATCAACGGCACGCGCGCCAACGGCATCCAGCCCAACGGCAACTACACGGGCGTGACGTATCACCAGCGCGGGTTTGCCGACACGCTCTCTGCCGAGGCCGGTGTGCGCGGCACCGTGCGCACCGGCCCCGTCGAACATCGGCTGGTGGTCGGCTACACCCAGTTGGACCTGCGCACGGGCACGGTCAACAACGCCAGCAGCTCGTTCATCTCCAACATCTACGCGCCGGTGCAGGCCATCATCGCGCCCGAGCCCGGCGAGCCGCCCAAGACCTCGGACACCACGCTCACCAGCCTGGCGGTGGCCGATACGATGGCGTTTGCGCAGGAGGCTGTCTTGCTGACGCTAGGCGCGCGCCACCAGCGCGTGCAGGCCAAGAGCTTCAGCGCCGCCACCGGCGCGCAGACTGCCGACTACGACCAAAGCGCCATCACGCCCTCGGTGGGCTTGGTGGTCAAACCGTGGGGGCAGGGCCTCTCGCTGTACGGCAACTACATCGAGGGTCTGAGCCAGGGCGACACCGTGACCGACGTCACCGCGCGCAACTACCAGCAGGTGTTTGCGCCGTACAAGACCAAGCAGATGGAGGCCGGCATCAAATGGGAGAACGGCCGCCTCACGCAAACGCTCAGCGTGTTCCAGATCCGCCGGCCGAGCCTGGTCAAAGACAACGCCACCAACCTCTACAGCCCCGATGGTGAACGCCGCAACCGCGGCATCGAGTGGACCATCGCCGGTGAGGTCACACCGGGCGTGCGCCTGCTGGGCGGCGTTGCCTATACGCGCTCGGTACTCACGCATACCGCCAACGGCCTCTACGACGGCAACACCGCATTCGGCTCCCCTACCTGGTCGGGCAACCTGGGTGCGGAGTGGGATGTGCCCTGGGTACCGGGCCTGACGCTTGCCGGCCGCGCCACCTACACCGGCGCGCAATACGTCAACTCGTCCAATACGCAGCGCATCGATAGCTGGACGCGCTACGACGCCGGCGTGCGCTACCTGACCCGCATCATGGGCAAGCGCGTCGGCTTTTTCGCCAACGTAGAAAACCTGCTCAACAAGAGCTACTGGGCAGGCTCGTTCAACGACGGCTATGTCACGCAGAACGCGCCCCGCACCTTCAAGCTCACCACTACGATCGACTTCTGATGCGCCACGCTCTCTTTCTGCTCTCCTGGGCGCTGGCGGCCAACGTGGCTGTTGCCGCTTCACCGGCTGTGCCGGTTGCCGACGTGGCTGTCGGCCAGTCAGTCAACGCAACCTGGCAACCCGGCACGTTGTTGCCTTACCGCGTGACGCTGCATGCGGGTGACCTCGTGCAGGGCACGCTCGATGGCCCTGCTGCGGCGCTTGACCTGCTCGATGCCCGCGATGTGCACGTGCGCCGCCTGCTGAGCCCGCTATCGCTGTCACGCAGTTTCCTGTTCGTCGCGCCTGCTGATGGTGTGTACACGCTGCGCATCGACCCGAACGGCGCAGCCGTGGCCGGTGCGGCAGGTGGTGTGCCGATGCCCGGCGCACGCTACGCGCTGCGTATTGAACGCATCGTCGCCCAGGCCCAGCAGCAACCCGCGCCGGAACTGCCGCAAAGCCCGCGCATCCGCGCACTGGCAGAGGCTGTGCGCCACGGCACCGGCACCGATGCTTTCTGGCACGACGTTGCCCAAGCCGGCACGCCACTGGTTGAACCCGCGCCTGCCACGCAAGCCGGCACACCCATGGTGCTGCTGACCTTCCTGTGGCGGGGGCCGGTGCGCAACGTTACGCTGCTCGGCAGCCCAAGCGGCAACCACGACGCCCTGCAGCGCCTGGGCGACACCGACGTCTGGTACCAGACCTACGCCGTACCGGCCAGCACGCGCCTGAGCTATCAACTCGCGCCCAACGTGCCCGACTCGGATGCCCCCGCCGCGCAGCGCCGGCGCCTGCTGCTGGCCACGCTGCAGCGCGATCCACTCAACCCCCGGCGCTTTCCGGATACTGAGGGCGATGCGTATCAGCAGAAGTCCGTGCTGGAGTTGCCCGGCGCACCGCCGCAGCCGTGGCTCGCACGGCACCCGGACGTGCCGGCCGGCACCGTAACGGCGCATCGCCTCAACAGCCAACGGCTGGGCGAAGTGCGCGATGTCTACGTCTACCGCCCGGCCGGCGTCGCCCCGCAGGCGCTGCTGGTGCTGTTCGACGCGCATGCCTACCTGTCGACCGTGCCCACGCCAACGGTGCTCGACAACCTCATCGCAGAAGGGCGCATTCCGCCCACTGCCGCGCTGATCCTGTCCAACCCGAGCGCGGCGGCGCGCGCCACGCAACTGCCGCCCAACCCCGCCTTTGCTGACTTCCTGGCCGACGAGCTGATGCCGTGGGCCGCTGCACAGGGGCTTTCGGCACCGGCGGCGCGCACCGTGGTGGCCGGGTCGAGCTACGGCGGGTTGGCCGCTGCGTATGCCGGGCTGCGGCACCCCGAGCGCTTTGGCCTGGTGCTGAGCCAGTCCGGCTCATTCTGGTGGGCACCAGACTCCGCACCGGACCGCCCGCCGCAGACGCCCGGCTGGATGATGCGCGCCTACGCCGCGAGCCCGCGCCTGCCGCTGCGCTTTTATCTGGAGGCCGGGCAGTTTGAGGATGGGCGCGGCGCGGTCAACATCTTCACCACCACGCGCCACATGCGCGATGTGCTGCGGGCCAAGGGGTATCCGGTGCGGCATGCTGAGTTCGCCAGTGGGCACGATTACCTGCAGTGGCGGGGGACGTTGGCGTGTGGGTTGATTGCGTTGTTGGGAGGGCCGGGGGTGTTGGGTGACTCGGAGGGGCGGGCTTGCCCGGGGGAGGGGGGGCTTTTGCCTGGGAGGGTTGGTGAAGCGGGGTAGCTGTGCGCGATGTAGTTACTGGCGCTGGTCGGCGTAGTGCTCTATTGCGTCACGCCTGAGCCTTTCGCGGTCTGTAAGACATGGGCTGCTGCCGGTTCAGTGGACACCGACCTAAGCTTCTCGAGCTTGCTCAAACTGTATCGGACTGACGTAGCCGAGCGTCGAATGCCTGCGCGTCGGATTG